>QHVX01000051.1:0-24100 GCA_003222375.1 Acidobacteriota bacterium | reverse complement strand
ATGAAAATCTCGGCCGGGTGGGCGTTGAACCACAAGAATCCGAGCGACGCGCCGACCATCGCGCCGCAGAACACGGCCAGCTCACCGGCCTGCGGCACCCACGCGATGCGCAGGTAATCGGCGACGCGAAAGTTCCCGGCGGCGTACGTCAGGATCGTGTAGGTCACCGCCGCGATCAGCGTGGTGCCGATCGCGAGGCCGTCCAGGCCGTCGGTCAAATTCACGGCATTCGACGCTCCGACGATCACCACCACGATGAAGGCGATGTACAGCGGGCCGAGATCGAGATGCAGCGTCTTGAAAAATGGGAATGTTAATACTGTAGAGTAATTGTTATGAATTGAAGGCAGATAGGCGATCGCCAGGCCGGCCGCCAGTGCGATTCCGATCTGCGCCGAGAATTTCTGTTTGGCGGTCAGGCCGAGGTTGCGGCGCTGGATGAGCTTGCGGTAGTCATCGATGAATCCGATCGCGCCATAGGCGAACGTCACAAACAAAACGATCCAGATGTAGGGATTGAGAATGTCGGCCCACAGCAATGTCGGAATCAGGATCGCGATGTTGATCAGAATTCCGCCCATGGTCGGCGTGCCGGCCTTTTGCTGATGTGACTTCGGTCCTTCCTCGCGGATGAACTGCCCGAGCTTGATCTGACGCATCCGCTCGATCAGCCACGGACCGAGAATGAACGAGATCACCAGCGCAGTCAGCGCGGCCCACGCCGTGCGAAAGGTGATGTACCGGAAAACGTTGAATCCGGAGATCATGTTTCGCAGCGGATAGAGAAGGTAGTACAGCATTTACTTGCGACCTCCGACCGGGTTGTCGGGTTGTCGGGTTGTCAAGGTGGTCACGATGCGATCGAGTCCGATACCGCGCGAGGCTTTGATCAAAATCAGATCGCCGGGACGAATGAATGACTCGAGAAAGTCGGTTGCCGGCTCGGCCTTTTCAAAATGAAAAAGTCGCTCTTCGGTGAACCCGGCGTGTCGCGCGCCGTCGAGCAGCGCGTCGCTGCGCCGGCCGACTCCGATCACGAAATCGATATCGAGCGGAATTCCACGGCCGGCTTCGTAGTGATATTCGAGCTCGCGTTCCCCCAGCTCGAGCATGTCGCCGATCACGGCGATGCGGCGTCCGCGAACGTCAGCCTGCTGCATCAACGTGAGGGCGCGCGAAAGCGCATACGGATTCGAGTTGTAACTGTCGTCGTAAATCGTCGCGCCGCGCCACGGCACAATCACGCCTCGATGGTACGCCGGCTTGGCCTCCGATACGCCCCGCGCGATCCCGTCCCAGGAGATGCCGATCGCGCGCGCGGTCGCAATCGCGGCCAGCAGATTCTCGAGATTGTGCCGGCCGGGCAGAGCGAGATCGAAGGCGAGGCCCTCGAGAGTGAAGCGCGTTCCGAGGAGGCCGCGCTCGACGATGTTGGTGGGCCGGAAATCGGCGGCCTGATCGATCCCATACGTCACCTTCCGCCCCTCGAATCCTCGGCTCATGTTCATGAGGTACTGGTCGTCGACGTTGAGGACCACGGTGCCGTTGGGCGCGAGATTTTCCAGAAGCTCGCGCTTGGCCTCCGCGATTTTTTCGAGCGTGCCGAAAAATTCGATGTGCACCGGCCCGATGTTGGTGTAGACGCCGACGTCGGGACGGGTGAGGCCGGCCAGCGTGGCGATCTCGCCCTTGTGATTCATCCCCATCTCGCTGACCACGACCTCGGCATCGTCGGGAGTGTTGTCGAGACACAGCGGCGCGCCGATGAGGTTGTTGAAGTTGCCCCATGACTTCCACGTGCGACGCTCCGTCCCTGCCAGCGTCGCGATCATTTCCTTCGTCGTCGTTTTGCCTGCCGAACCGGTGATGGCGACGAGGAGGAAGCGGTAGCGCTTGCGAATCGATCGCGCGAGCTCCTGCAGCGCTTTTGTCGTGTCGGCAACCCGGACAAAGCCTTTGTCGTGCGGCATCGCGTCCGGCACGCGCGCGACGACGGCGCCGCGAGCGGTCTGCAGCGCCTGGGGAACGAATTGGTGTCCGTCGAGGCGATCGCCCTTGATCGCGAAGAAGACGGAGTCGGGTTTGACTTCGCGGCTGTCAATGACGACCGAGGAGATTTTGATGTCGGGATTCTGGAGGACTTCGCCGTGCGTCATTTCGGCGAGCTCGCGGAAGGTCAGCGTCGGCATCGCCGCCTCCATGAGATACAAGTGCTCTCTTCCGGCCCCGCCGCGTTTCGTCCCCGGCGATCGCTCCCCTTCCCCCACGACTGCCTGGCGATCACCATCCGTCCACCCTCGCAGAAACGGACCGACGGAGCCGGAAGAGAGCATCTGTTCCGGCGCGCTGAATCATAAAACGATTTCGTACGTAATTTCAAGCTGTTTTTTCGTGTCTCTTTTTCAGTACAAGTTCCGCTTCTTCGCGGTCGTCGAAGTGAATGACCTGATCGCCGACGACCTGATAGCTCTCGTGCCCCTTGCCCGCGATGACGATGACGTCGTCGTCGGACGCCTCGTGGATCGCGCGCGCGATGGCCTCGCGGCGATCGGTGATGCGCACGTACTTTCCGCCGCCGCCGCGCGCGCCGCGCTCGATATCGTCGATGATCGCGTCCGGCTTTTCGCTGCGCGGATTGTCGCTGGTCAAAATCGTGAAGTCGGCCAGCTCGGTGGCGATCTTCCCCATCTTCGGCCGCTTGTCGCGGTCGCGATCGCCGCCGCACCCGAAGAGAACGACCACCCGCTTCTTTCCGGCGAGATCGCGGACGGCGTGCAGCAATTTCTCGAGGGCGTCCGGCTTGTGGGCGTAGTCGACGATGACAGTGGGCCCGCCGTCGGATTCGACGTATTCGAAGCGCCCCCGCACCAGACGCAGATTTCGAATGCCGGCCTCGATGTGCCGATGCGTCATGCCGACGACGATCGCGGCGCCGGCCGCCGCCATCCAGTTGTAGAGGTTCGGGCGGCCGAGGAGCGCGGAGTCGACGCGGATGTCGCCGGTCGGCGAGTGAAGCGTGCCGCGAAGACCGCGCGTCGATATTTCAAAGCCTTCCGCCGGCTGAATGTCGCCGCGCTGCCCGAACGTCACCGGCTTCGGGCCGAGCTCCTTGATCAGTCGACGGCCGTATGCGTCATCCGCGTTGATGACAGCGTGATTCGAGCTTTCGATTTGATCGAAAAGCGTTCGCTTCGCCGCAAAGTAATCCTCGAAGTCTTTGTGAAAATCGAAGTGGTCCTGCGACAGATTCGTGAAAACTGCAGCGGCAAAGCGGACGCCAAACGTCCGTTTGAGCGCGAGCGCATGCGATGAGACTTCCATCACCGCGTGCCTCACACGCGCTTCGACCATCTTCGCGAACCACTGCTGCAGAACGACGGCATCGGGCGTCGTGCGATCGGCCATGAGGCGCTCATCCCCGGCGCGGTACTCGATTGTGCCGATCAGGCCCGCCGGTTTGCCCGAGGCGTCGAAGATCGATTCGAGCATCTTCGTCGTCGTGGTTTTTCCGGATGTTCCGGTGACGCCGACGAGCGAGAGCTTGTCGGCCGGATGGCCGTAAAAGTTCGCAGCGATCAGCGCGAGCGCGGCGCGGGGATCGTCGACGCGGATCCAGTTGTGGACAGCCGTGGGCGGCTGTCCTCCACTGACAATTGCCGCGGCGCCTTTTTCGATCGCGGAGGGGATGAACCTGGCTCCGTCGTGTTGCAATCCGGGAATCGCGACGAACAGCGATCCCCGGACCGCGAGGCGCGAATCGGCGGCGACCGCTGAGATGTCGATGTCGAGATTTCCGCGCGACTCGCGGACAGGCACATCGCGAAGCAGATCGCGCAGCTTCATGGCGATCCTTCGCTGAGACGCAGCAGCAATACGTCACCTGGCATTGGAATTTGTGATTGGACCACGCCGCTCCCTATGGTCCGGACTCGAAGTCCGGCGGCAGTCGCACTGGCGACCGCGGCGCGGGCATCCATCCCTCGCAAATCCGGCACCCGCCCAGTCCGCGCGCTACTGGCAGGCTCTTGCGAAAATGCGGCCAGCGCCGGCGGCTGCACGCGGAGTGTCCGCGCCGGAATCGAAGGCGGAACAGCAAGGTATCGAAGGACAGGTTCGGCGATCTGTTTGAACACCGGCGCCGCCACCGTTCCACCGTATTCGGCACCCTTCGGCTCATCGATCACCACCAGAATTGCCAATCGCGGGCGGTCGGCGGGAACGTAGCCGCCGAATGAAGCAACAAAGCGATCGGCGGAATATCCGCCGCGAATCGCCTTCTGCGCAGTTCCGGTTTTGCCGGCGACGATGTGTTCCTCGAGCGCCGCGTTCTCTCCGGTTCCGCGCGCGACCACCGCCTTGAGAATCTCGTTCAACACCGCCGCCGTTTTTTCCGAAATCACGCGGACCGGCGGTGCGGGCTGCGGACGATAGACGACGTCGCCTTTCGAATCGACAACGCGATCGACGATGCGCGGCGCGACGCGCACACCGCCATTCGCGACAGTGCTGAAGGCGGCCACGACCTGCAGCGGCGTGACACCGATCTCCTGCCCGATCGAAATGCTGGCGGCGGAAATTTGCGACCACCGCGTTGTCCGCCGAAGAACGCCCGGAGTTTCGCCGGGAAGCTCGATTCCAGTGCGCTCGCCGAATCCGAATCGCCGGATGTAGCGATAGAAACGATCGTCGCCGAGGGACATGCCGACGCGGATGGCGCCGACGTTCGACGAGTGCAACATCACGTCTTCGAAGCTCATCAACCCGTAGCGATTGCCGCCGTGCTCGTGGATCTGCACGTTGCCGATCTGAATCGCGCCGTTTCCGCAGTCGAGAATCTGCGAGGGCGTGATGACGCGCTCTTCGAGCCCCGCCGATGCCGTCACGATCTTGAACGTCGAGCCGGGCTCGTAGATCTCCTGCACGTTGCGATTGCGCCAGGTGGGCGCCGGGAAGTCGCGATAGTGATTCGGATCGAAGCTCGGCAGCGACGCCATCGCGAGAATCGATCCGTCATTTGGATCCATGACGACGGCCATTCCGCCCACGCCGTGCCATTTCGCAACCGCGTTTGCCAGCGCCCGCTCGGTGATGAACTGCACGACCGCGTCGATCGTGAGGACAACGTCGCCGCCGTCGACAGGCTTGTTGGGACCCTCGCCGCCAACGAAATACATCCCGCGCCGCGCATCCCGAAGCAGCGTGACTTTGCCGGCACGACCGCGCACCAGTCCTTCGAAGCCATGCTCGATGCCGGCGAGACCGTGACCATCGACGCCGACATAGCCCACGACATTCGCAGCCAGCGATCCCTTCGGATACGTGCGGCGGTGCTCATCGAGCAGATAGATGCCGGGCAGATGCAAATTGCGGATCGCGCCGCCGGCTTCCAGCGGTAACTGGCGCGCGATCCAGGCGAAGCCGCCGTTGGCGGTCAGCTTCTCTTCGATCTCGTCTTTGTTCAAATCGATCGAAGGAATTCGCGCGAGTGTGCGCGCGGTCGCGTCAGGATCGACGATCGCCTGCGGATCGGCATACACCGAAACCGCCGCCACGCTCTCCGCGAGAACCCGACCGTTGCGATCGAGAATCGATCCGCGCACCGGTTCCAATGACAGCGTGCGCTCCTGCTGGCGCTGCGCGCGCGCCACGTATTCGTCGTGGTGAACGAGCTGCACGTGCGCCAGACGCGCGACGACCACCAGAGCCCATGCGGCCAGGAAGGCGAAGATCTGCAGCAGGCGTCTCTGCGATGCGTTCATGGCTTTTTCTGTGGCACAGACACACTTTCGACCATCACGACGGTACGTGGATCTGTCCGCTCGAATCCGAGGGACTTCGCTTTTTGTTCGACGGATTGGAGTGAGGTCAGACGATCGAGATGAAACTGCAGCGCCTTGTTCTCGTTCTCGATCTGCTTGCGCTGGTTCTGCAGCCGCGAGGCGGCGTGTCCCAAACGAATGACCTCGAGGTTCTGCCAGGTGAACAACAGCAGAAAGAGGCCGATCGGGATTCCGAGAGCCAAAACGGCGAAGAGCTCGCGAAAACGCTGACGATCGCGTTCACGAACGATGTGGACATTGTCGATAGACTTCTTTTGCGCGTACATTCCGGGGCCGGCCGGAGCCGGCAAACAAGGGTGAAGATCTGCCTACATGCACGGCGCTGAGACACTTCCTCACACACCCACGCTCCACGCACCACCCCTCCCGAGCCCCCATCACCGCGCCACGCCCTACCCTTCCCCAACCTTCACCCTTGCTTACCGGTTCCCAGCTTCTCTGCGACCCGCAGCTTCGCGCTGCGCGATCGCGGATTCTTTCCTTGTTCTAAAGCAGTCGGCACCTGGGGTCGTTTTGTGAGAATCTTCACGACTTCCTTCGCGCCGCATCCGCACACCGGCAAATCCGGCGGACAGATGCACTCGCCCTCGAGTCTCCGCAACGCTCGCTTGATGATGCGATCTTCGAGCGAGTGGAACGCGATCACCGCGATGCGCGCGCCCGGTTCCAGGAGGCCGACCGCGTCGGTCACGAACTGATCGAGCCCGATCAGCTCCTCGTTCGATGCGATGCGCAACGCCTGAAATGTCAGCGTAGCGGGATCGACGTCGTGCGGCTTCGCGCGCTTCACGCTGCGAACAATTTCCGCGAGCTGCATGGTGGTCGTGACGGGTCGCGCCTCGACGATCGCCCGCGCGATGCGTTTGGCCATCGGCTCCTCGCCGTACTCGTACAGAATTTTTCGGAGCTCCGATTCCTGCAGCGTGTTGACGAGATCGGCCGCGCTCGTGCTGTCCGGTCCCATGCGCATATCGAGCGGCGCATCGAATCGAAACGAGAATCCGCGGCTGGCATCGTCGAACTGCATCGAGGAGACGCCGAGGTCTGCCAGGACGCCGCTGACGGTCGAGACTTTCGACTGCTTCAGAATGTCAATGAGCTTCTCGTGCCGTCCCTGAACGAACGCCACGCGTTTTTCGAATTTCCTCAAACGGTCGCGCGCGATCTCCAGCGCTTGCGGATCGCGATCGATCGCGATCAGCTTCGCCGCCGGATAGCGCTCCAGCAGCGCTTCCGCGTGTCCGCCGAGTCCGACTGTCGCGTCGACCAAAGTCCCGTCGTCGCGGTTCGGCCTGAGGAATTCGACAATCTCTTGTAAAAGAACTGACTGATGCATGGCCTAGACACCATGCAGCTCCAACTCCTTCATGTCTTCCGGCGTCAACGGACTCTTGGCAAGTCGCTTTTGAATCCGCTCTTCATTCCACACGATGAGGTGATCGTTGTTGCCCAGCACGACGACGTCATCCGCGATGCCGGCAACTTCGCGCAGCACCGACGGGATCAGCACGCGACCCTGACCATCGATCGTGGCCGCGTGACCGTAGTAGTTCACTCGCTCGAGCATTTTTTGTTTGGCAATCGACGTCGATGGAACTTTCGCGAGGCGGGCCTGGAAGTCGTACCAGACGTTCATCGGATAGAGCATCGCGTGCTCGCCATCGATCGACGTGATGAAGCAATCGGCGCCATACTTGTCTTCAATGAGCTTCCGGAAATCCGCCGGGATTTTCAGTCGCCCTTTGTCGTCGACGCGCGCGGGGGCATGCCCCATCAAGACATTCAGTTCCATTGTTCCGATTCAACGTCCGTTTCTACCACTATTCTCCACTTATGTCCACAAGTTTCCACTAATCGTAACCCTTGTGCTTCTCGGAAGTTGCATTTCGGTCAACCCGCGGCCACACCGGGGGCGCGAGCTCAGAGGCCTCTGGGTGGCCACGGTCAACAACGGCGACTGGCCGTCGCGCCGCGATCTGAGCTCGGATCAGCAGAAGCAGGAGCTGATCGCGATTCTCGATCGCGCGGCGGCCGTGCATGTCAACGCGATTTTTCTGCAGGTCCGCCCGATGGCCGATGCGTTCTATCCCTCGGCGCTCGAACCGTGGTCGCAATTTCTGGGGGCCACGCCCGATTACGATCCGCTCGCGTTCGCGGTTCAGGAAGCGCACGCGCGCGGGCTCGAGCTGCACGCGTGGTTCAATCCCTTTCGCGGAAATCCGACAACGGCATTGCGCGCCTACAACTACGGCCGCTTCGTGTGGATGGATCCCGGCGATGAAGCGGTGCGACAGCGGGCGCTCGACGTGATCAGCGACGTCGTCCGCCGCTACGACATCGACGGCGTCCATCTCGACGACTATTTCTATCCCTATCCTGAAAACAACGGCGATTTCCCCGACGAGCCTTCGTGGCAGAACTATCGCGGCCGGTTGTCGCGCGACGCGTGGCGGCGCGACAACATCAATCGCTTCGTGCGCGATCTCTACGCCAGCGTGAAGGCGATCCGGCCTAACGTCGAAGTCGGAATCAGTCCGTTCGGGATCTGGCGGCCGCGACATCCGCGTCAAATTCGCGGCTTCGATGCCTACGCCAAGATTTACGCCGATTCAAAACTTTGGCTGCAGGAGGGCTGGGTCGACTATCTCGCGCCGCAACTCTACTGGCCGATCGAAAAACGCGAGCAGAGCTTTCCGGCCCTGCTGCACTGGTGGTCGCGTCAGGATATTCGCGGCCGCGGCATCGTGACCGGAATCAGCATCAATCGCCCCGCCACGCGTGCGGAGATCGCACGACAACTGGCGCTCGTGCGCGACGAGCGCCAGTCGGTCGGATTCATTCTTTTCAGCGCGCACACGATCATGCAGAATCCGGATGAATTCGACGACGTGCTGGCGCGCGCGATCGGCCGCCTGTCACCCTGACCGGAGCGAAGGGTCTCGCTGACAAGATCCTTCGCCGTCTTCGCGGCTCAGGATGGCGTTCACTAAAGGGCCGCCACTTCCTCGAAGTACTTCGCGAACGCGACCATGCCGCCGCTCGCCTGCTGCCAGTCGTAGTTCTCGTTCGGCGCGTGATAGCCGTGTTCCGGCAGCGAGAGACCGAGAAACATGACTGGACACTTGAGGTAGCGCTCCATCGAGATGACCGCGCCGATCGATCCACCTTCGCGCACGAACACCGGTTCGCGATCGAATGCGAACTTCATCGCGCCTTTCACGGCGTCAGCGAGCGGACCGGTGATGGGCGCCTTGTAAGGCTGCATTGCGGCCTCTTCGATCAACTCGACGTCGGGATTGCGCTCCTGGACGAACTTGCGGATCAGTCGAAGAATTTTTTTCGGATCCTGCTTCGGAACGAGCCGGCACGACACCTTGACGGCCGCATATGGCGGAATGATCGTTTTGATTCCTGGTCCGCTGTAGCCGCCGATGACGCCGTGCACTTCCATCGTCGGCGTGGCCCAGATGCGCTTCATCACCTCCATCGGATCTTCCGTGCGGAGCGACTTGAAAAGGTGATCGCTCTTGAATTTCTTCACAGAAAAACCGGAGGAACGGAACTCGTCCAGCTCGCGCTTCGACGGCGCCTCGACATCGTCGTAGAAACCCTTGATCTTCACCTTGCCGGTGCGCGCGTCGTACATTTCCGACACGAGCTGCATCAGCTCACCCATCGGATTGCGGGCCGCACCTCCGGTCGTGCCGGAGTGTTGATCGGTCTCGCCCGTTTTCAGGACGAGCTCGAAGCCGGCGAGTCCACGCAATCCGGCCGGACACGCGGGGCGATTACGCGCGACCCAGATCGTGTCGGAGACGACAACGGAATCCGTCGCGAGCTGACGCTTGTGCTCCGCCATCGCGGCTTCGAAGTTCGGCGATCCGATTTCTTCCTCCAGCTCCCACAACACGCGTAAGTTCAGCGGGACGCCAGCCTCGCGCGCCGCGCGAATTCCCCACAGCGCCGTCAGCGCCGGCCCCTTGTCATCCGTCGTCCCGCGGCCCAGATACCGATCGCCTTCTCTGGTGAACGTGAACGGATCGGTGTTCCACGGCTCCGTTTCGCGCGATGCCGGCTGAACATCGAGATGGTTGTAGACGGTCAGCGTCGGCGCCTCGGCGCCTGAATCGAAGCGGCCATGGATGATCGGGAATCCGCCCGTTTCGATGATCGAGGGCTCGCCGCCGGAGTCGCGGATGGTCTGTGCCGCGAGGTCGGCGCAGCGGCGGATGTCGCGCTGCCGTGTCGGATCGGACGACACGGTCGGGATCTCGACGAACTCCTGGAGAGTTCTCTCGAAATCGACGCGCTCACGCGCGGCGAAGGCCTGCAACGACTTCTTATCTAACTCCATGCGCGGCGCATTGTACGGATGTCACCACCCGACCGCCACCCCGCCCCGACGCGGATCGGAGGCGCCGAGGCGCGCGCCGTCCGCGGCGATCGCGATGGCGTGCGCATCGCCGATCTGGCCCGGCTTCTCGTTGAAAATGTGGCCCATCTTCGCGAGCGCCTCGGTCGTATCGCGGGAAAACTCGAACGGCTCCCATTCGATTCTGTCGGGCAGCCACTGATGGTGAAATCGCGGCGAGTCGATCGCCTCCTGAATGTTCATCCCGAAGTCGATGACGTTGACGACAGTTTGCAAAACCGTATTGATGATCGTCGAACCGCCGGGACTCCCGACCGCGAAGACGACTTTGCCGTCCTTCATCACGATCGTCGGCGTCATCGAAGAGAGAGGTCGCTTCTGCGGCACGATCGCGTTGGCCTCGCCTTGAATCAGACCGTAAGTGTTCGCAACGCCCGGCTTCGAAGTGAAGTCGTCCATCTCATCGTTCAGCAGGAAGCCGGTTCCGGGCGCAGTGACCGCCGAGCCGAAGCTCTCATTCAACGTGTAGGTGCTCGCCACGACGTTGCCCTCGGCGTCGACGATTGTGAAGTGCGTGGTCTGCGGAGACTCGTACCGCGCCGGTTCGCCGGTCGCGACCGCTTTGCTTTCGGTCGCGCGCGAAGGATCGATGTCTTTGCGCCGCTGCTCGGCATAGGCGCGCGACATCAATCCGGTCGCCGGCACGCTCACGAAATCGGCGTCGCCGAGGTACTTGGCGCGATCGGCATAGGCGCGGCGCATGACCTCGACGACCGTGTGCACTTCCTGCGAGGAATGCCAGCCGAGCGCTTTGACATCGGTCGGTTCGAGCATGTTCAACATTTCGATGAGCGCGATGCCACCGGATGACGGCGGGGGCATCGTGATGATGTCGTATCCGCGATAGCTGCCGTGCAGCGGCTTGCGCACGGTCGGCTGATACTTCGCGAAGTCTTCGACGGTAACGATGCCGCCGTTCGCGCGCATGTCGGCCACCACTCGGCGCGCTGTCTCGCCGCGATAGAAATCGCTCGGATCTTTTTGAATGCGTGCGAGCGTTGCGGCGAGCTCCGGTTGCACGAATGTTTCGCCGGTGAGAACCGGCTTCCCGTTTCGCTGAAAGATGCGCCAGCTTTCGGGAAACTTCTTCATGCGCTCCACGATCCGTTTCATCGCGAGACTTCGCTCGAGATATTGACTGACCGGAAATCCGTCGGCCGCGAGTTTGCGCGCCGGTTCGACGACGTCGGCCCAGGGAAGTTTTCCGTGTCGCTTGTGCGCCAGCGCCAGGCCGGCGACCGTTCCCGGGACGCCGATCGCTTTGTATCCGACCAGCGACGCATCCTTGATGATTTCGCCGTTGGCGTCGAGGTACATGTCGCGCGTCGCTGCCAGCGGCGCGCGCTCGCGGTAATCGAGTGCCTCCTCGCTTCCATCTGCTTTGCGCAGCAGCATGAATCCGCCGCCGCCGAGGTTTCCGGCCTCGGGCCAGGTTACGGCCAGGGCGAAGGCGACGCCAACGGCTGCATCGACGGCGTTGCCGCCGCGTTTCATGATGTCGGCGCCGACCCGCGACGCGATTGCATCGACTGAAGCGACCATGACGTGAGGTTCGCGGACCGGAAGACGCGAGGCCGCCTGCAGCGGAATCGCGATCAGGAACAGAAAGCTGATGCAACGTTTCATGGGCGCACAGTGTATTCGATCTAAAATTACCTGCATGCGACGTCTTCGAATTCTCGCCCTCGGTTTGTCATTGACCACAACCGGTGCGTTCGCGCAAATCAGTCAGGTCACTTTCGTCAAAGGGGGCACGCTCAGCCAGCTGATCAGCAATCTGTACGGCGGAAACGAGCGACACTCTTAAAGCGGCGTTGCAGTGGCGATCATTCATTCCGGTTCCCTCGTTGGTTGGCCTTGTGTCCTACCGCTTCAACGAGACGACCGGAACGTACGAGCGCGTCGAAGGAGCGTTGGGACCAATCCTTTCGGAGCGCGGATCGACGTCCGGCAAAGGAACGCTGAATTTTTCAGCGACCTACACCTTCGCGAACTACGAGACGATCAACGGCGGTGACGTCACCCAGCTCGTTCTCCATCACTGCCTGACCCCCGATTGTGTAGGCACCGCCCCGTTGACTTCCCCGTTCCTTCACGACACGGTCAACATCGACGTGCACTTCCGGCTGAAGAGTCAGGCCATCGCGCTCGCGGCGGTTTATGGCCTGAGCAATCGACTCGACGTCGGCCTCGTCATCCCATACGTGCGCAACGACTTCCAGGTGTTCACGCATGCTTTTATCGTCCTCGCGCCGGGAAGCTCGCCGATGACGCACCTATTCGATCCGAATGTTGAAACACCCGATCAGTACGGAACCGGTACGGCCGTTGGAATCGGCGACATCGTCGCGCGCGCAAAATATCGTTTGATGCCGAAAGCGAGTTTCGAATCGGCGGTGCTGGCTGACCTGACCCTTCCCACCGGCGACAAGAACAACTTCCTCGGAACGGGCGCGACGAAGCTCAAGGCGACGTACATCATTTCCAGGACGGTGCATCGCTTCACACCGCATCTGAACGCCGGATATGAAGTGCGGTTTGGCGACACACGCCTCGACATCTTCGACTATCGATTCGGAACCGAGATTGCCACGACTCCGCGAGTCACGATTACCACGGATGTCATCGGCGCCATCCGACCTCACGCCTCTTCCCTTTTTCGCAGCGTCGCCCTGGGCAATCAACAACTGATTGGAAGATCTGAAATCGACGGCGACATCGGCGCGAAGTGGAAACTCACCGGCGACCGCGCGCTGCTGTTCAATTTGCTCGTTCCGTTGAACAAGAGCGGAATTCGTCCGACCACCGTCATCACCGCCGGGCTTCAGATGCCGCTGTGATCTACTGCCGGACCATCGAGGCGATCTGCCAGCGGCCTGCCGATCGGTCGAGGTTGTAGATCAGCGATTGTGTTTGCGGCGCCATCGACGCATCCGGGAACCAGTCCGTACGCTTGACAGAAACGGCGGCGTGGTCGGGATCGCGGACATCGACGCGCAGGACCTGTAGCTCGACTCGGACTGACGGTGATCGGCGCACCGCGTTCGCCAACGCTTCGTTGAACTGCAGCGAGTGCTCGCGGAAAAACTCCACGTCTCGCGACTGGTAGGCGGTCGCGAGCCGCTGCATGAACGCGCCTATCTCGCGCTCGGGAGACTCTCGTGCAGGCGGTTGCGGCGACGGCACAGGCGGCTGTGGCTGCGGTGTCGGCGGCAGAGGCACCGGAGGCTGTGGGACAGGCGGTTGCGGCTGCGGGTGGGGTTGCGGTTGCGGTGACGGCTTCTGCATCCGCCGATCATTCGTGTCGATCACAGCCTGCAAACCGCTGATCGCGTCGGCGGCGAGCTGCGCGCCGCCCTGATAGTCCTTCGCGTCGAATTTGCCTTGCGCCAGTTGAAGGAGCGCTTTCGCCTTGCTGAAGCCGACGCGCTCGCCGGCGTTGAGCTTTCGGCGTCCCAGCTCATCGCTCAGATTACGAGCGGTTGCGAGCTGCACCTCAGTGTTCTCAGCGGCCGGATTGCGATCGGTCTTGGCGATCGTGCGCGTCGGCGGTGTGGGTTTGGGTAGAGGCTTCTCGACCGGCGTCGGACGTCGGAACACGATCGCGCCGGCGATGGCGAGAACGAGCACTGCCGCAGCAGCGAGCCATCCCCACGGCCGGCGGCTCGGCTGCGTCGGGGTCACGATCGTCGGCGCCCCGGCTGTTTCGGTCAGGGCATCAGGTTTCGTCGTGGTGCCCGTTGCCGTCTCATCCGGAACGATGAGCGTGGCCTGACCCGACGTTTTCCTGCTGGCGAGACCATAGGCACTGCCCGAGGAAGCCTGATCGATGAAATCGGCGATCGGACGCGCCAACGTCGGTGCATCGGTCGCCGCCGGATGCAACTCGCCCGACACAAAGCGACGCAATTCGGCGGCAAACTCGCCGGCGGTGTTGTATCGGTCATTTACATCCTTCGCGAGAGCCTTTTGCACGATGTGATCGAGCGCGATCGGCACGTCGCCGACCTGCGAGGGGGCGGGTGGCGGGCCGGGCGCGAGAATTTTTCCGAAGACCTCCGGCGGCGTGTTACCGGGAAACGCGCGTTGATAAGTGAGCAGCTCGAATGCGATGGCGCCGAGAGCGAAGATGTCATCGGCGGCGCCGGTCGTGCCGCTCAGGCGTTCGGGCGACATGTACGCGATCGTGCCGGCCATGTAGCCTGTCTTCGTCAATCGCGTGCTGTCGAATCGCGCCAGTCCGAAATCGAGAATCTTCGCGGTGCCCGGCGATGCAATGCAGACATTCGACGGTTTCATATCGCGATGAATCACGCCGCGCTCGTGCGCGTACGCCAGACCGTTCGCAATTTGCGTGAGGAGATTGAGCTTTGTATCGAGCGGCAGCGGCCGGTGCTCGTCAATCAGCTTCGCGAGGTTGATGCCCTCGACGTACTCCATGACGATGTAGGAGAGCTCGCCCTCTTTTCCGAAATCGAAAATCGTGACGATGTTGGGATGATGAAGCCGGCCCGCCGATCGCGCTTCCATCGTCAGACGATCGGCGAGATTCTCCTCTTCGTTGATCTCCTCGCCGACGAGGATCGTCTTGATCGCGACGATGCGATCGATGATCGGATCGCGCGCTTTGTAGACGACGCCCATGCCGCCGCGACCCAGTGTCGAGATAATCTCGTACTTTCCAATATTGGTAGGTCGTTCAAAGGTGGGCATGCTGAAGCTCGAATAATTATGTTACCGCGCCTCCCGAAACGTTACGAGCGATAGTCGGCATTCAGCGAGACGTAGTCGTGGCCGAGGTCGCTGGCGAGGATCAGGGTGCGGGCGGTGCCGCTTCCGAGATCGAGCGTGATAGGAACGCGCTCGCGGGAAAAAACTCTCGCGGCGTCTTTTTCGCGATACTCGGCAGGATCGCCGTTGCGAACGAGCGTCACCGGGCCGGCAGCCAGCGAAACGCGGCGGATCGAAAAACGCGCGCCACTCCTTCCGACCGCCGCGAGAATGCGTCCCCAATTCGGATCGCCGCCATGCAGCGCCGTCTTCACGAGCGGAGACGTCGCGACGGCGTGAGCCGCGAGCTTCGCTTCGCGATCGTTGCGCGCGCCGCGAACTTCGAGCTCCATGACGCGCGTCGCGCCCTCGCCATCACGCACGATCATCCATGACAGGTCGCGGCAAACGGAGTTCAGTGCGCGCTGAAAGTCGCTCGTCTGCGAGCTCTCAGCGTTGCCGGCTTTGCCGCTCGCGAGCAGCAGGACGCAATCGTTCGTCGAAGTGTCGCCGTCGACAGAAATGGCGTTGAAGCTTTGATCGACGGCTTCCCGCAGCGTTTTTTTCAACGTGGCAGGCGAAAGAGCGGCGTCCGTCATCACAAACGCCAGCATCGTCGCCATGTTGGGATGGATCATGCCGGCGCCTTTCGCGACGCCGACAATCCGCGCGCGCTTGCCGCCGATCGTGAACGTGGCCTGCGCGACTTTGGGTCCGACATCGGTCGTGAGAATCGCATGCGACAGCGCCGCAATGCCGCCCGAGGACAACCTGGCGACGGCATCGGGCAGCGCTTCGGTCATCTTCTTGTCGGGAAGAACGACGCCGATCACGCCCGTCGAGGCGAGAAAAATCTCGTCGACATCGCAACGGAGAAGACCGGCCGCCCGCGCGCGAACGCGCTTGGCTGCTTCCAGACCGGGACGTCCGGTGACGGCATTCGCACATCCGGCGTTGACGACAACCGCCTTCACGCGACCGCCGCTCTTTTTCAGCGACGATTTCGCCAGCACGACCGGCGCGGCCTGAAAGCGATTCTGTGTGAATACCGCGGCAGCGTTGGCGCCGCCCTCCACGACGATGAGTCCGAGGTCGGGGCGTTTTTTTCGGATGCCGGCGCGAATGCCGGATGCTACGAATCCTTTGGGAAGCTTCACGACTGGTCACCCTGAGCGGAGCGAAGGGTCTCCTGAGATCCTTCGCCGTCGATGCGGCTCAGGATGACGCGCGCAGCCTCCGCAACTCGGTCGGGTGCGGTGCCGCCGAACGCATTTTTCTTCGCGAGAATGCCGTCGAGTGTCACGCCGTGTTCTTTCGCCAGTTTTTCAATCGAAGCCAGCTCGCGGCCGACTCTGTCGTGGGCTTCGCGGAACGGAACGCCCTTCCATGCCATGGCGTCCGCAACGGCTGTCGCGATCAACATCGGCGCGCCGGCAGCCGCCCGCATCCGCTCGCGATTCAATTTCAAACCTTCGATCAGCGCCGCCAGTGCCGGCAGTGCAACTGCCAGCGTGGCGCGCATTCGGAAGAGCGGCTCTTTGTCGAGCTGCAGATCTTTGTCATAGGCCAGCGGAATTCCCTTCATTACCGCGAGGAATCCCGTCAGTTCGCCGATCGCTCTTCCCGCGTGGCCACGGACGAGCTCGAGGACGTCGGGATTTTTCTTCTGCGGCATGCGCGACGAGCCGGTCGCGAGTGCGTCCGGCAGCTCGAGGTAGCCGGCCTCGTCGCTGCTGAAAAAAATCAGATCCTCGGCGCACCGCGAAAGGTGCGACAAGGTCAGCGAAACGGCGAAGAGATATTCCGCCGCGAAATCGCGATCCGAAACGGAATCGATCGAATTCGCAGTGGCGCTCGCAAAGCCGAGGGACTTCGCGAGAGCAGCGCGGTCAATCGCGAGCGGAGTTCCGGCGAGCGCGCCTGAGCCGAGCGGACATTCGTCGCCCCGTTGCTTCGCGGCGCGAAAGCGATCGATGTCGCGGACGAGCATCTCGCAGTACGCGAGACACCAATGGCCGAACGTGACCGGCTCCGCCTGTTTCGAGTGCGTGTACCCCGGCATCGGAGTGGCGGCTTCATTCGCTGCCCGCTTCGCCAGCGCTCGCGCGAGCGAACGAATATTTACGATCGCCTCATCGCACGCCTTCCTCAGCCACAACTTCAAATCCGTCGCGCCCTGATCATTGCGCGAGCGCCCAGTGTGAAGTTTCCCGGCGATGTTGCCGATGGACTCGTAGAGTTTCGATTCGACGTAGGAATGGATGTCTTCGTGATCTGTGAAAGATCTGGGCGCGGCGATTTTTTTCAGCGCGTTTGTTAGCTTCGAAGATTCATCGGACGTCAGCACCCCGGCGCGTTCGAGCGCGTTCGCCCAGGCGATCGAGCCCTCAACGTCTTCGGCAAAGAGCTGAAAGTCGAATGCAAAAGAATCGTTGAACGCACGAAGCAGATCCGAAGGCTCGCCTTCGAACCGCCCGCCCCACATTTGCGTTGGCGTCACGGACCGACCTTTTCGACCTTGTTCTCCACACCGATCGGACCGATGCGCTTTCGTCCCCGCAGCGGAAGGCCGAATAGACGGATGAAGCCGGCCGAATCGGTGGCGTCATAACCTCGCATGTTGAACGACGCGAGATCTTCGGAGTACAGCGAGTACGGCGATTTCCGCGAGACGATCGTGGCGTTGCCTTTGTAAAGCTTCAGCGTGACGTCGCCCGTGACGTTGGCCGCTATGTTGTTGACAAACGCGTCGAACGCTTCCTTCAGCGGCGAGAACCACTGGCCGAAGTACACCAGCTCGGCGTAACGGATCGCGATGCGCTCTTTCTCGTGCGCGCTGTCGCGATCGAGCGTGATCGACTCGAGCGCCTTCAGCGCGGTCACCAGCAGCGTCCCGCCGGGCGTTTCGTAAACGCCGCGCGACTTGATTCCGATCAGTCGGTTTTCGACGAGATCGGCGCGGCCGACGCCATGACGTCCGCCGATTGCGTTGAGCGTCTCGATCAGTTTCGCGGGCGACAACGTCTTGCCGTTCACGGCAACCGGCTCGCCGGACTCGAAGGTGATCGTCACCTTCTCCGGCGTTGCCGGTGCGGCCGTCGGATCGGCGGTCAGCTTGAACATGGACGCTTCCGGCTCGAACGTTGGATCCTCGAGCGGACCGCCCTCGTGCGAGAGATGCCACAGGTTGCGGTCGCGCGAGTACGGATCCTTTTTCGTCACCGGCACCGGAATCCCGCGCGAAGCAGCGAAGTCGATGGCGTCCTCACGCGACGTGATTGCCCATTCGCGCCACGGCGCGATGATCTTCAGCTCCGGCGCAAGCGCCTGATACGCGAGCTCGAATCGGACTTGATCGTTTCCCTTGCCCGTGCAGCCGTGCGCAACGGCGTCGCATCCGGTCGCCAGCGCGATCTCGACCTGCTTGCGCGCAATCAGCGGGCGGGCGGTGGAGGTGCCGAGAAGGTAATCCTTTTCGTAGATGGCGCCGGCTTTCAAAACCGGAAAGAGATAGTCGCGCGCGAATTCTTCTTTCGCATCGATGAGATAGAAATCGCACGCGCCGGTGGCGTAGGCCTTCGCTTCGAGACCGGAGGTCTCATCCGCCTGACCGACGTCGACTGCCACCGCAACGACTTCGCAGCCGTAGTTTTCTTTCAGCCATGGAATGATGATCGAAGTATCGAGTCCGCCCGAATACGCCAGGGCGACTTTCTTCGCGTTCATTTTGAGATTGCTCCTTGTCCGGCAAGTTGTCGGGTTGTCGGGTTGTCTGGTTGTCCGGCGATCGACAACTCGACAACCCGACAACCTGACAACACTTCTTCGAATGCTGCAACGAACTCGACAAATGCCTTTTTTGGCGTGATGTACGGCGGAAGCAGGCGCAGCACGTTGTCCCTCGCCGTTCCGATGACGAATCCTTTGGCCAGCAATTGCGCCGCGATTTCCTTGGCGGGACGATCGAGCTCGATGCCCCACATCATTCCCAGGCCGCGGACTTCCACGATCGCGGGCGTGCGCGACTGCAACGCGCGCAGCTCCGCGCCGAACCAGTCGCCGATTTCGCGAACGCGGGCCAGCAATGCTGACTGCTCGATCTCATCGAGAACTGCGTTGCCGAGCCGGCACGCGAGCGGATTTCCGCCAAAGGTTGTTCCGTGATGTCCCGGTTTCACGACGCCTTCGATCGCCTCGCCGGTGAGAACCGCGCCGAGCGGCAGCCCGCCGCCGAGAGGCTTCGCGAGCGTGACGATGTCGGGAACGATGCCGCTGTGCTGATACGCGAAAAGAGTTCCGGTGCGACCGAGCCCGCACTGGATTTCGTCGAAGATGAGAATCGCGCCCGTTCGATCGGCGAGCCGCCGGGCGGCGGCGAGATATTCATCGGTCAGCGGAACGATCCCGCCCTCGCCTAACACCGGCTCGAGAAAGATCGCGTTCGTCTTTTCGTTGACCGCGGCTTCCAGGGCAGCGATGTCGTTCGGCGCGACGAATTTCGCGCCCGGGACGAGCGGCTCGAACGGGGTGCGATACGCCGCGTGACCGGTGAGCGAGAGCGATCCGAGCGTGCGGCCGTGAAAGCTTTCTTCGAGCGCGACGATCTCGCTTTTTCCAGGATTCGCGAGGCGCGCGAATTTCAGCGCCGCTTCATTCGCCTCAGTTCCGCTGTTGCAGAAGAAGGCGCGCAGCAATCCCGACGCGCGCACGAGGCGCTCGCCCAGGATTCCCTGCGCCGGGTGGTAGAAAAGATTCGAAACGTGCAGCAGCTCTTTCGAGCCATCCTTCAGCGTCTTCACGAGCCGCGGATGCTGATGACCGAGGACGTTGACGGCGATGCCGCCGAGAAGATCCCAATAGATGTGACCATCGGCGTCGACCAGCCGCGCGCCTCTGCCCGAGCGCGGATGAAACGATGTGCGTGCGTAGGTTCCGAGAATGAAACTCTTCTCGCGCGCTTCGACCGCCAAAGGCGATTCGTCATGCAGCAACAAGGGACGTTCCTCCTTCACCGATTCGAATCGAGGTGACTCCCGACGCGAGCGCCTGCAGCGCTGCCTCGAGTTTGGGTCGCATGCCGCCGGTGACGACGTCGCTCGCCAGCATCGCGCGCGCATCGTCGGCGTCCAACGACGCAACGACGGCGCCTTTGCGATCGAGCAAGCCCGCGACGTCGGTCAGAAAAACGAGCGAAGTTGCATTCAGGCCTGCCGCGATCGCTGCCGCGGCACTGTCGGCGTTGACATTGAGAAGTGTTCCGCGGGCACCCGCGGCGAGCGACGAAACGACCGGCAGAAATCCCGCCGTGAGCATCGAGCGAACGAGCGTCGGATCCGACCGGCGCACGCGACCGACATTGCCGAGGTCGACACCGTCGATGTGCGGGTGGCGGTCCGCGATCAGCGTTCCGCCGTCCGAGCCGCTGATGCCGGCCGCTTTCACTCCCATCTTCGAGAGTTCCGATACCAGCATCTTGTTGACCACACCGCCGAGAACGGCGATTACGATTTCGAGCGTCGTGTCGTCGGTGATCCGCAATCCGGCATGCGTGCGCTTCTCGAGACCGAGCCGCTTCAGATGCGCGTCGATGTGTTTGCCTCCGCCGTGCACGATCACGATCGGCTCGCCGCGCTTCCACGCCTGCGCCACGCCGCGCAAAACTTGCGCGCGCCGCGCGGCATCGTCGAGAAGGCTTCCTCCCAGCTTGATCACTCTCACGCCAGCCCCTCCGTCTCCGGGAATCCGCACATGCGGTTGAAGTTCTGCACCGCTTGCGACGCGGCGCCCTTGAGCAGATTGTCGATCACCGAAACGATCACCGCCCGCCGCCCACCCTGCAGCAGCGTGTAGCCGATCTCGCAGCGCGGTGTGTTGACTACGTTCTTCAGCTCGGGAAGTTGTCCGGCCGGCAGAATGCGGACAAACGGCGAGTTCTCGAACGCGCGCGCGTAGTTGTCGGCGATCTCCGACGCCGTGACGGTCCGCGTGAAGCCGACGTGAATCGTCGACAGAATTCCGCGCAGCGTCGGCAGCAGATGCGGGACGAACACCAACGGCGTCCGGTCGCCGAGGCGCAGGCCTTGGCGAATCTCCGGCTCATGACGATGGTGCCCCACGCCATACGCCTTGAAGTTTCCGTACAGCTCGCCGAAGGACCATGCGATATCGGCCTTCTTGCCGGCGCCGGAAACGCCGCTTTTCGAATCGCAAATCACGGGCTGCTCGCGATCGATGACATACGTCAGCGGACGGAGCGCAAGAAGAATCGAAGTCGGATAGCAGCCCGGATTCGCAATCAGGCGAGCCGACTTCAGCTCGCCGTTGCAGAACTCGGTGAGTCCGTAAACAGCTTCGTCGAGCAGCGCGGGCCGCTCGTGCGCGAAGCCGTACCACGTCGGATACAGTCCCGGATCGTTGAGGCGAAACGCGCCCGACAGATCGATGACGCGCAATCCGCGATCGATCAGCTTCGGCGCGAGCTCGGCCGAGGCCTCGTTGGGCGTCGCGAGGAAAACGACGTCGGGGTTCGATGCCAGCAATGCGTCGAACGCGAATGGCTGTGCGACGAGGTCCGGAAATGCCGGATTGGCGGGAGCCGGCACGCCGCTGCCCGACGAAAAGAGCGCGACAACCTGCGCGCCCGGATGTTTCGCGAGAATTCCGGTCAACTCGGAACCGGCATATCCGGTGGCACCGACAATCGCTACACGTTTGGTTTCAGTCGTAGTTTCCACGGTATCCAACCTCACCCGTTCTATGCGTGAACGCGTCGCGGACCAATGCCCGCAACCTGCTGCACGTGCTGCGCGAAGGTGGTCGCAGAAGCGGGATGTCGGAACGCAACAAAAATCGTGTCATCGCCGCCGACGGTGCCCAGCGCGTCTTCAGGCGGCGTGGCATCGAGCGCGCTGGCAACCGGCTGAGCGGCGGCGGGCGGCGTCTTCAACACCACCACATTCCCCGCCCCCTCGGCGAAGATCACTGAATCCCGCAGAAGATGCTCGAGGCGTTCCTCGCGAATCTCCCGCGGCGTAAACGGAGTCACCGGAGCCAAATCTCCCGGAATCACGTAGCCCGACGGCGTCTTCGCCAGTCCGAGCTCGCGGATGTCACGCGACAGCGTCGGCTGCGTTACTTTGAAGCCGCGCCTGCGAAGCATCGACAGCAATTCGTCCTGGGAGTGAACCATCTGCTCCCGGACGATACTGACGATGGCTTCCTGCCGTGCATGAATATTCATCGCTATGCATTTTTATGCAACGGGAGTGCCTTTGTCAAGCATTCCCTTTGGATTACGTGGGTGCCGAGTGCGGAGTGCCGGGTGCCGCGTTGAAAGCGAAATCGCTCCCGGCACGCGGCACTTCGGCACGCGGCACCTAGAACAGCGCCATCTGCGTGTATCTCGCCGGCGCCAGCGGCCTTGCCGGTCCGCGCCGCTTGATATCGAACAGGCCGGTCGCGTCGAACTGCTTGGCGATGCCGAGCTCGAGTTGCACCCCGCTCTTCGCGAGCAGTCGAGCAGCCATATCGCGGACAATCGATTCGTGATTGTTCTTCTGCGACAGGTGAATCATGCAGAGAGTCTTCAGGTCGGCGCCGATCATTCTCTGCACCGCCAGCATCGAATCATCGTTTGAGAGGTGACCGACCCGCGACATGATCCGTCGCTTCAGCGACCACGGATACGTCCCCATGCGCAGCATGTCGAGGTCGTGATTCGATTCGAAGAAGAGTCCGTCGCATCCGGTGAGATGATGCCGTACCTGCTCGTCAACGTAGCCGAGGTCGCTGGCGATGCCGACTCGCGTGCCGTCGCGGGCCTCGACTACAAAACATGCCGGGTCGGTCGCGTCGTGTAGCGTCCTGCACGCGTGGACATTCAGCTCGCCGATCGAAAAAGTACTGTTGTTGTTGAAGACGATCACCGGCGTCTCGTTGCGGTCGATCGTGCTGGCATCGAGCGTCCCGCGCGTCATGTAAATCGGGATCGACAGCTTCCGAGCGAGGCTTTCGGCGCCGCGCATGTGATCGTAATGCTCGTGCGTGAGCACGATCGCCTGCAGGTGAGTGAGCTCGCGCCCGATCTGCTCGAGCCGTCTGCGGGTCTCTCGAGGACCGAACCCGGCATCGACGAGGATGCTCGTCCCATCGCTCTCGAAGTAGTACGCATTGCCGGCGCTTCCCGATCCGAGCGGAGCGACGATCATGAAAAGAGGATAGCAGATAGAATCGCGCGGCCATGCCGATGGAACGCTTCGTCGTCGAAGGCGGACGCAGACTCGAAGGAACGATCCGTCCGGGCGGCAACAAAAACGCCGCCCTTCCCATCCTCGCGGCTTGCCTTCTCACCGACGAACCGGTGACGCTGAACAACCTTCCCGACATCCAGGACGTCCGCGTCATGCTCGAGATCATCGAGAAGCTCGGCGCATGCGTCGAGCGCCGCGAGAAAAACGTCGTCGCGATCCATGCCAAAGGCGAGGTGACCGCAACGCCGGACTCACAACTGTCGAAACGCATCCGCGCGTCGATTCTGCTGGCCGGACCGCTTCTGGCCCGCTGCGGCTCCGCGAACATCACGAAGCCAGGGGGCGATGTCATCGGCCGCCGACGCATCGACACGCACCTCCTGGCCCTCGAATCCCTCGGCGCCCAAATCGAAGTATCAGCGTACGAATATCGAATGAGCGCCCAGACGCTCAAAGGCAAGAAGATCTTTCTCGACGAAGCATCGGTCACCGCCACTGAAAACGCGGTGATGGCGGCCGTGCTCGCCGACGGCGATACGCTGATCTACAACGCCGCCGCCGAGCCGCACGTCCAGGATCTCTGCCGTTTTCTCAACGGCCTGGGCGCGCGCATTGAGGGCATCGCGACGAACTCGCTGTTCATCCGCGGCGTCGAAACTCTACGGGGCGGAGAGTTCACAATCCCCAGCGACCACATCGAAGTCGGGTCGTACATCGGTCTTGCCGCCGTCACCCGAAGCGAGCTTCTGATCGAGGATGCCGTGCCCGAGCATCTCTACGCGATCCGCCTCATGCTGGAAAAACTCGGC
>QHVX01000314.1 GCA_003222375.1 Acidobacteriota bacterium | reverse complement strand
CGGTGATCGCCGGACTTCTGGCGCTGCGGTCAATGCATCGCATCGCGTTGACGCGCGTCGACTGGCTGCTCACCGCGTATCTGCTTCTGAGCGCGGTGTCGACGGCGTTCGCGACGAACCGCTGGCTCGCGATCCGCGCTTTCGCGGTCAGCGCTTCTGGCATCGTGCTCTTCTGGACCGCGCGCGGATCGCGTGAGGCCGGACTCGAGCGGCCGCTGTTGAACGGTTTCGCCCTGGCGGTCGTGAGCGCAGCGATCACATCACTGCTGCAGGCGTACGGACTCCGCCTCGAGCTTTTTGCCTCGACGCGCGTGCCGGGCGGCACGCTCGGCAACCGCAATTTCGTCGCGCACGTCGCGGCGTTCGGATTGCCGATTTGTTTTCTGGCTGCACTTCGTGCGCAGCGGACCGCAACGTATTTCGCCGCGTCGATCGGTGTCGCGATCGTGACGGCCTCGCTGGTTCTGAGCCGATCGCGTGCTGCGTGGATCGCGTTCGCGGTCATGTTCCTCATCTTTTTCTTTGGCTCACTGAAGATGTTGGGCCGGTTCGCGGGCGTCCTCCTTTTTGCGGCCGCCGGCGTGGCGGCTGCGCTCCTGCTTCCGAATGTGCTTCGGTGGCGCAGCGAGAATCCGTACGTCGAATCGGTACGCGGCGTTGCCAATTACGAAGAGGGGAGCGGACGGGGGAGGTTGCTGCAATACACGCGATCGTTGAATCTGGTCCTGCATCATCCGCTCTTCGGAGCTGGACCTGGCAACTGGACCGTCGAATATCCCGCCTACGTTCGCGGACGCGATCCGTCGATGAATTCCTCCGAACCGGGAACGACCTTCAACCCGTGGCCGAGCAGCGATTGGGTCGCGTTCGCATCGGAGCGCGGATTGGCGGCTGCCGTTCTGATCGCGCTGGCATTCATCGTTATCGCAGTGACCGCACGCGATGCGACGTTGCTCGCGACCATCGCGGCGGTCGTGGTCGCGGGCTTATTCGATGCCGTTCTACTCCTCCCAGTGCCGACGCTGCTCGCATGGACCGCGATCGGCGCGATGTGGTCGCCGCAACCGACGGCACGGCCGATGCGCACGCCGATCGTGCTCGCGGTCATCGCGATCTCCGCCTTCGGCGCTTTTCGCAGCGCTTCGCAGGTCGTCGCGATGGAGATGTACGCCTCGAGTCGCGGCCATGCATCGCTCGAGCGCGCATCGCAGATCGATCCCGGCAACTACCGCATCCACATGCGACTGGCGTCGCGTTGCCAGCATGCTCTCGCGGCACATGCCCTCTTCCCGAACGCCGAAGCTGCGCGCAGCGTCAGCCGGCCCTGCGGGAAGTAGTCATCATTCCTCGTAGAAAGTCAGCACGTAGCCGTTCAGATCCTTGATGCTGAACTCACGTCCTCCGTAAAACGGATCGTAGATGTCGTGGACGAATTCGAGCTGTCGCGCCTTGAAGAGCTCGTAGAGCTCATCAACATTTTCCATGTAAAACCACAGACTGATTGGCTTCTCGCCGGCTCTGCCGAGCATGCCGAGCATGAACTGGGCGTTTCCAAATGCCAGCATGCCCCAATTCACAATCCCGTCATCTTCGAATCGACCGAGCTCTTTGAATCCGATCGACGTGTACCAGTCGAGCGTGGCGGCGATGTCGGGCACCGCGATGGCGGGCACGCCTTTCTTTGTCGATTCCGCCAACTTTGCGACGCGCTGCTGGAGGTTCGAGATGTCGGCGCGTTTGGGAACCCTCGCGCCGGCCGCCTTCAATCGGTCGGTCGCTTCCTGATCGCGTCGCAGCATCGCAAGGTCCATCGGCGTTTGACCGCCCATGTCTTTCGCTTCGACGTCAGCGCCGAGGTCGATGAGCAGATCGAGGATGTCGTGGCGCTGACGGTTGATCGCCACATGCAGCGGCGTTTGGCCCCGCTCGAAGCGTGACATGCGGCGGTCCAGCGCCGCTGGATCGTCTTCGACGACCTTCTCGATCAAATTGAGATCGCCGAGGTTGATGGCGGAGAAGATGTGGTGACGAGCGCCGCGTTCGACCAGGAGTGCAATGACCTCCGCCCGATGCGGATTTTCATTCGTCGCCCAGCCGATGACGCCGCCCTCGTGCGCGTCGCCGGTGCCGTGCACGTCGCCGCCGGCGTCGAGCAACGCGCGCACGATCTCCACGTTTCCATTGGCGGCAGCCCAATGCAGCGGATAGGTGTTGTCGCCCGCTTCGCGAGCGTTCGGATCGGCGCCCTGCTCGACCAGCAATCGCACGACGCCCACGTGTCCAGCCGTCGCGGCGATGTGCAGTCCGGTCCTGATGTAGTGAGCCTTATGTGCGCTGAAGGCCCGAACCAGGCTCGGATCTTTGGCGATCAAAGCGCGCACCTTGTCGACGTCGCCGTAGAAACACGCCTCCATGAATTGCGCCACGATTTTTTCCTGCCGCTTCTCGACCTCGGTCTTCAGCGCACGCCAGCTCGGGAAGCCGTGATCGCGCGCGACCGCGAGCTGCGCTGCGGCCAGCCTGGCTGCCGCGTCCTTGCGTCGCAGTTCCTTGAGTTGATCTTTGGCGAGTTTCTTGAGGTATTCGAGCGAAGCGCGCTGCGGGAGCTTGGATTTCGACATCGACGCCTTCCTTCCGTTCAGCGCCCGGTGTCCGCGTCTCTCGGGCTGGAAGTCAGGGTCTCTGACTGTCGAAAAAATTGTGAGGGTGGGTTCAACCCTTTACGCGGACCGTATGCCGCCCTGTCGGCCCGCGAATTGTACATTACCGTTCACATGAGCCAGAACGATGAATCCGTCATCCGCAACCTCGTCGGGAATTGGGCGCGCGCCGTGCCAGTGGACCGTGACGCATGAACATCACTCGATTCCGGCTGCCGACTGATCCCGCATGCGCGCGGCGACCGCGGCTGCCGTGGCTGCGATGCGCTCGCGCAACACGGCCGGCTCGATGACCTGGGCACGCATTCCCAGTCCCTGGACCAGAAAACACGCCTGCTCTTCATCATCGAATTCGACGCGCAGCGTGATCCATCCCTGCGGATCCGCGATGTCGCCGGCAATCGGTTTTGCTTTTCGCCAGTGCATCAGATCTTTTGCGGCGCGTGGCTCGAGCCGGACCGTGACGCTGTACCGCGGACGGCTTTCGTTGAACTTATCGGTCGACGATTTCCAGTAGGCAGCGAGATCGAAATCGACCGGCCGCTCGGC
>QHVX01000315.1:3684-7929 GCA_003222375.1 Acidobacteriota bacterium | reverse complement strand
CTGGTTCAGATTCCGGTGCACATTCCCGGCTTCCCCGGTCAGACGCTTCCCTTCACGGCGCAGCTGGATAACAAGCCATGGGCCAAGAGTGTGCAGCCGATGATGGGAGTTCTGCCGCCGGAGGGCGTCGATCTGATTGTGACCGTCGATATCACCGACCTGCCGAACGGCACGTTCACCACCACGGTCTTCCTGCTCGTGACGTTCCCCGGCTCGGGCACGATCAGCAATCAGGGTGTGACGCAGGTCGGCGCGCCGGTCTCGATCAGCCTCGTCACGCCGGTGACGCCGAAGGCCGGCGGCACCCCGCCGCAGAACGCACTGATCATCGGCTCCGTCGGACATCTCGACGGAATCAACTCGCACTGGCAGTCGGACGTCCGCGTCGCGAACATCTCGCAGACGAAGGCGAAGTATCAACTGACTTTCACGCCCGATGATGCGGCGAAAGGCGTCAAGCAGACGATCATCGATGTCGATCCCGGTGTCACTACTGCGCTCGACGACATCATCAAGACGTGGTACGGCATCGGCGCGCTGGGCGAGACCGCGAACGGCGTGCTGGAAATCCGCCCGGTGGCTTCCGCGGGCAAGGGACTTCCCGCGAACGACGACGTGAGCGTGACGACGACCGCCGTTGCGTCGAGCCGCGCCTACAACGTGACCTCGCAGGGAACCCTGGGGCAGTTCATCCCCGCGCTCCCGTTCTCGGGCTTCATTGGGCGGGCCGTGGATCAGGCGCATGCCGCAACCGTCCTCGGCCTGCAGCAGATTGCGCAGAACGCTGACTTTCGGACGAACGTGGGCGTGCTGGAAGCATCAGGTCAGCCGGCATCGGTGCTGATCTCGGTGTTCGATTCGAAGGGCGGCAAGCTGCTCGATTTCCCGCTCGATCTGAAGGGCGGCGAGCAGCGCCAGCTCAACTCGTTCCTGGCGCAAAACAAGATCTCACTCAACGACGGGCGCATCGAGGTCAAGGTCACCTCCGGCGAGGGCAAGATCAGCACGTACGCTTCGGTGGTCGATAACCACAGCGGCGATCCGCTGCTGGTCTCCGGCGTGCCGCTGGGCGTGAACGCATTCGATCACTTCGTGCTGCCCGGCGCCGCCGATCTGAATACCGGCATCGCTGCGTGGCGCACCGACATGCAGATCCTCAATCCCACGACGACGCCGCAGTTCGTCACGCTCACCTTCTATCCGCAGAACAGCAACGCTGTGCCGCAAACGACCTCGCTGACCGTCGGCGCCGGGGAGCTCAAGAAGCTCGACAACACGCTGGCGTCGTTCTTCGGGCTGACGAACGTCGGTGGCGCAGTGCATGTCACGACCGCGAATGCGACGCCGCTGGTGATCACCGGTCGCACGTACAACCTGACTTCCAACGGCACCTTCGGCCAGTTCATCGACGCCGTCACTTCGGCCGACGCAGTGGGCAAGAGCGATCGGCCGCTGCAGATCCTGCAGCTCGAGGACTCGGTGCGCTACCGCACCAATGTCGGCATCGCGGAGGTCACCGGCAAGCCGGCCACTGTCCAGGTACAGGTGATTCTGCCTGACTCGAAGATCACGCCGAGCACGCAGATTCCGCTTCCTGCCAACGGCTTCGTGCAATTGCCGGTGATCCAGAGTCTCGGTCTGACGAATGTCTATAACGCGCGAGTCACTCTGACTGTGGTCGACGGCGACGGAAAAATCAGCGGCTACGGTTCCGTGATCGATCAGCAGACGCAGGATCCGACGTACGTCAAGGCGCAAAAGTAAGGAAGTGTAGGGGGCCGGCTTCAGCCGGCCCTCGTCGCCTTGATCAGCGCTTCCATGTGATCGAGGTAGCGTTGCAACGCGCGGCGGCCGGCGGCGGTCAGCGAATACTCCGTGCGCGGCATGCGGCCTTCGAATGATTTCCTGCAGGTCAGGTAATTCGCTTCCTCGAGCTTGCGCGTGTGCACGCTGACGTTGCCGTCGGTCGTCTTGAGAATTGCTTTCAGCTCGTTGAACGTGAGCGTTGCGTTGACCGCCAGCGCACTGACGATTGCCAGTCGCGTCTTCTCGTGAATGAGACGATCGAAGTCGGGAACCTGCGTCTCGACAACCTTGCGCGCCGCTTTAGCCGCCATAATTCCTCGCGATAATTAGTCCGAAAATAATGTGCAATCCGCCGAAGGCTGCGCCGAGGAGAAGGTTGCCGACGGCGAG
This sequence comes from Acidobacteriota bacterium, assembly GCA_003222375.1. Lineage (GTDB taxonomy): Bacteria > Acidobacteriota > Thermoanaerobaculia > Gp7-AA8 > Gp7-AA8 > Gp7-AA10. Next base: position 5,733 of record QHVX01000315.1, on the reverse strand, counting down.
CGGGACGAAGGCGGCCAAAATGCCGAAGATCATGAAGCAGAGGCCCATGACCGGAATCACGCGGATCGAAAACGCTCCGCTGCTGACGAATGCCACGCCGTAGAGCAGCAGCCACACCGATGGCAGCGTCTCTAGCGTGCCTCCGCGCATGATTGCGACCGTAAGAACAGCTCCCGCGATCAGCGGCGCAAAGTAGCTGACGAAAAAGCGGCAGCGCCGATCGCCGCGGCAATCGCGGCCTCGATCAGCCACGTGATCAACCATCGACGCGGGTTCCATGCAGTCATCGGCTCGGAGATGGCCGTGGTCGCGAGCGCGGTGATGCCGATGAGGAAGCCTCCCCAACCGGGAATGGATGTGAACGCGCTGGCGCGCTCCATCGCGTCGCGGATGTAGCGGAGGTTGTCGACGGCGTGATCGCGGAGCGCGTCCGGCATCACATCATGATATCGGGAAAGTACTTTACGGTTCTAATCGTTAACAGCCAAGCATCTGTTTGAGAGAAGTAGCCACGTTCAGCAGCGCTTGTCCCTGTGCGGCGGTGAGTACTCCGCTGCTGACCTGGGCGTTTACTTCGTTGATGAAGGCGTCCAGTTGATTGCAGGCATTCTTGGTCTTGCCCTGGTTCAGCGAATTGAGGATGTTCGTCAGCTTCACGGTGAGGGAATTCCCCTGCCCTTGGTTGAGTGCGCCGGAATTTACGAGATCCTGGATCTGATCGCCAACAGTCGCGATGACGTCCTGGGAAGTGAGACCTTCATATCTCGCGAGCGCGAAATCGGTCGGCCTCGCGTCGCCAAGATCAGCGGCCCCTGCCGCGACGATCTTTCCATCGGACTGAATTGCCAGGCCAAATGCGACGTCGGCTTGACCCGAGAAGTCGGTTGTCACTCTTCCTGCGGTGCCGAAGCCGGTATCCAGTGTGCCGTTCGTCTTGTACCTGGACAGCCAGAAATCGACGCTGGTCATGGTGGTGACTCCTCCTCCGGCGATGAGAATCGTTCCATCCAACAGGATCGCAACGGCCTGCGCATTGACGTCGGCCCCTGAAAAATCTGTGATGACTTTTCCTCCCGAGCCAAAAGTCGCATCCAGCACGCCATTCGTGTTGTATCTCGCCAGGGCGAAGTCATCCTTGGAAGTGGAGGTCATGGCTAGGCCGACCGCAACGATCTTTCCGTCCGATTGGATTGCCAGGGCGTGCGCTTCGTCAAAGCCAGGAATTCCTGTGAAGTCTGTCATCACTTTCCCTGCCGTGCCGAAGCTGGTATCCAATGACCCATCGGTGTTGTACCTCGAGAGTGCGAAGTCGTCGTTGCTGCTCGTACTCGTCTGTGTGCGTGTGCGCCCCGCCAGTACGACCCTTCCATCGAGCTGAAGTGCAATGGCCTCTGCTTCGTCAAAGCTGCCTGAGAAATCTGTTGTAACTTGTCCTCCGTTTCCAAAGCCGGTATCCAATGTTCCGTCGGTGTTGTAGCGCGCTAGGCCGAAATCTGTATTCACCGCTCCCGCCACAACATGGGAGGCAGCTCCCGCTGCGACAATCTTTCCATCCGTTTGAATTACCACGCCGAACGCGACGTCCTCGCTGCCTGAGAAATCGGTTGTCACTTTGCCGCCGTTGCCAAATGTGGCGTCCAAAGTTCCGTTGGCGTTGTACCTCGCGATTGCAAAGTCTGAGTGCAGACCGGAAGCGGCGCCGCCGGCCACGACAATTTTCCCATCGGGCTGCAACGCGAGACCGCCCGCGCCGTCCTGACCGCCTGCAAAATCTGTTGTGACTTTCCCTCCCGTTCCGAAAGTACTATCCAGCGTGCCGTTGCTGTTATAGCGCGCGAGGGCGAAATCGCCGCTCGTACGCCCCGCCACGACGATCTTGCCATCCGGCTGCACCACTACCGCACGCGCGGCATCTTCGCCGGCAGAGAAGTCTGTTGTTACTTTGCCTCCCGTGCCGAAAGTTGGGTCCAGGCTCCCTGAAGCTCCGAACAGATGAGGCGAGACCATGAACCCGACAACTGCCAACAGCCACGTGCACGGCTTCATAGG
>QHVX01000315.1:0-3610 GCA_003222375.1 Acidobacteriota bacterium | reverse complement strand
TAACGATCCCGATCGGATAATCGGCGCCCGCCCGAACCTCTTGCAGAATCGGGCGTTTCTTCGCGCCGGTCGCCAACACGATTCGCAGCGCGGCCTCGCGAATGGCGGTCTTCGTGAGCGTCACTCTCCACATGTCGAGTTTTCGAACGAAGACGGCGGTCGCGATTCGATCCTCGACATTGAGCGCCGTCGTGCCGGGAAAGAGCGACGCCGTGTGGCCATCATCGCCGATACCGAGCAGCACGATGTCAAGGCGCTGCAGACCGAGGGCACGCCATTCGCGCTCGAATTCCTCTACAGTGCGCGCTGGATCGTCGAGCTCGGTCTTGAAACGAAGGAGCCGGTCAGGCTTGAGCGTCTTCTGGATCATTCCGGCGTTCGATTGCGGATCGTCGATCGGAACGTAGCGCTCGTCGACGATGACCCAGGTGATCGGAAATTCGCGCAATCGATCCGATTTTCCGAGGCTTTCGTAAAGAGGTTTCGGCGTCGAGCCGCCTGACAATCCGATCGAACGCGCACCGGCCTCGATCCTCTGCATCAGCGTGCGCTCCGCGGCGCGAAGCAGATCGTCGACCGTGTCGAAGATGCGAAGGTTCATGTCAGTTCGTCATGCTGAGCGAAGCGAAGCATCTCGCCGACGAGATCCTTCGCTACGCTCAGGATGACGCGACGCGCTTGGCAAGCCGCGACGCCACCGGCAGGACTTTCAGCAGGATGCGATCGCTCTGCGCGCGTTTGAGTTGCCGCACGATGAGCTTATCGATGTCGCACACGACAGCGCGCGTCACCGACTCCGGGAAAGAGAGATTTCCATCGACGTTCGTGACGAGGATCCCCCGCTCGCGATCGCGCGTGATGCTGGCGCAGGAACCGTCGTCGAACGTGATCTCGGCCAGCGATATCCCGCCGATGTCGCTCTCCTGTTTGCGTCGCTCGATCCGATAGTCGATCGATCCGAGAGGGCCTTCGACTTTTCCCAGCGCGTCGACTTGATGTCCGACCTGCGCGCTGATCCACGCCGCGTACAGCAGCGACTCGACGATCTCGCCGAAATAATCGGATCCTGAAGTTCCGGCCGCGACGCGGATGCTGCGAATCGCCTCGAGGCGAGCGCGCATGTGCGGCGGATCGAAGATCGAGGCGGTCGCCTGTCGCCATTCCTCGAGCCTGACCCAGTTGAGATCCGCAGGCATGGTCGTGGTCTTTTCGCCGACACGGTTGATCAGGAGCAGATCGGCCGGCGAATCGAAATGCACCGAGTCGACGATCAGGCGATCGGCGGGCTCGAGGAGCGTGAGCACGTAGTCCTCATTCTCATTGGGCAGATCGCCGAGCCACCACACCGCCACCGGCATGTCGGGAATCAGCAGCGCATTGACGAGCGGCGGCACGCGCTGCACCCGGTCTCCCCCCGCGACGATCGCAATCTCTTCGGAACAGACCTGCTTGCCGCCTCCGACCAGATGGCAGTTCGCGCTGATCCACGACGCGATCTCCGGCGGCGCGCTCGGATCGGCGCGCACGATGATCGTTCGCTGCGGCACCGCTCCGCTGGCCTTTCCGAGCGTTTCGCTCGCCTTGGCATGCGTCTCACTGGTCGACGTGTGTGCCACGACGTTCCACAGCGCCGCGCGCGTGAGCGCATCATCGGCAACTTCCTTGCTGCTGCGCCACAGCTCGGCGAGATGTTTCTCGATCGCTGTCACGTCGACGCGAACGTCGGCGTGCAATGGCGACGCGGTCATGGACGCCTCCACTTGCGGCCGTCGCGCTCGATCAATTTATCGGCGGACTCCGGTCCCCAGGTGCCGGCAGGATAGAAGTCAGGCGGGCGCGTATCCGCTGCCCAGGCGTTGAGAAGCGGATCGAGCCACGCCCACGCTGTTTCGACTTCGTCGCGCCGCGCGAAAAGGGTCGAATCGCCGAGCATTGTCTCGAGCAACAATCGTTCGTAGGCTTCCGGCGGCTCGGCCCCGAACGACGTCGCGTAGCGGAACTCCATGGTCACCGGCGCCGTGCGCACCGATGGTCCCGGGACTTTCGAGTCGAACTTGAGCGAGATTCCTTCGTCGGGCTGAATGCGGATGGCCAGCACATTCGGCTGCGTGCTCACGCCGCGAAGTTTTCGCCACATCGGGTACGGCGCGGGACGAAAATGGATCGAGATATCGGTGACGCGTTTCGGCAGGCGCTTTCCCGCACGAAGGTAAAACGGAACATCGGCCCAGCGCCAGTTGTCGACGAAGACCTTCATCGCCGCGAACGTCTCGGTCTTCGATTCGGGGCTGACGTTTGATTCCTTCCGGTATGCGACCGCCTTTTCGCCGAGGACGGAGCCGTCCGCATATTGCCCGCGGACGGCGTTTTCTTCCTCCGAGCCGCGCGGAAACTCGCGCAGCGCGCGCACGACTTTCACCTTCTCGTCGCGGACCGGATCGGCTTCAAATGCCACCGGCGGTTCCATCGCGATCAGCGACAGGAGCTGCATCATGTGATTCTGGATGATGTCGCGCGTGATGCCGGCGCTGTCGAAGTAGTTGCCGCGCTTTTCCACGCCGATCGATTCCGCGACCGTGATCTGCACATGGTCAATATATTGACGATTCCAGAACGGCTCGAAGATCCCGTTGGCGAAGCGGAGCACCAGCAGGTTCTGCACGGTTTCTTTGCCGAGGTAGTGATCGATGCGGAAGACCTGGCGCTCGCGGAACGTGCTGACCGCCACGCGGTTGAGCTCCTTCGCCGATTGCAGATCGTGACCGAACGGCTTCTCGATGATGACGCGCGTGAACGGACCGCCGCGCTCCGGATCGGTGACCATCTTCTCGGCGCCGAGCAGCTCGGAGATGACCGGGAAGAACTGCGGGGGCACCGCCAGGTAATAAATCCGCCGCCCGCCCGTCCCGCGTGTGCGATCGCATTCCTGCAGTTTCTGATTGAGGCGGTAGTAGCCGGATGGCTCGCTGAAATCGCCCTGAACGTAGAAGAGGCCCTTCGCGAAGTTTTCCCAGATCGCATTGTCGACCGGCCGCGTGCGCGCGTATTTGTCGCACGCTTCGCGCATCGCCATGCGAAAGGCGTCGTCGGTGAAGTCGGGGCGCGCGAAGCCGATGATCGTCTGTCCCGCCGGCAGCAGGCCGTCATGCGCGAGCGAGTAGAGTGCCGGCAGAAGTTTGCGTCCGGTGAGGTCGCCCGACGCGCCGAAGATCACCAGAGACGAAGCGTCGGGAACGCGTTCCTGCTCGAGCCCTTCGCGCAGAGGATTGGCAGCCGGGGCCTGGGTGGGGGCGGTTACCGACGACATGTACGCAGATTCTATCGAAATGCAGAACGCAGAATGCAGAACGCAGAATGAAGAATGAAGAAAGGAGCGCGCCTTTTTCTCAATTCTGCGTTCTGCATTCTGCGTTCTGCATTCATTTTGTTATCCTCCCCCCGCCATGCCCCGTGTCGCCATCGTCCGCGGCCTCCGTACCCCGTTCGCGAAATCGGGCACGGCCTACGCTCGCCTTTCCGCCCTCGACCTCGGCAAGCTGGCGGTGACGGAGTTGATCGAGCGCAGCGGAATCAATCCGGCGACGGTGCAGGAAGTCGTGTTCGGAAACGT
>QHVX01000297.1 GCA_003222375.1 Acidobacteriota bacterium | reverse complement strand
CGCTGATTGCGGTTCTCGCTGTCACGACCGGTTACCTCATCAGCGACGTGCGGCGGTTCTGGTGGGGTTTCTACCCCACCTACAACATCGCGACCCGCGTGCTTTATCCGCTCTTTTTCGGCAGCCTGCTTGTCGCGGTCGTGATCGAGATCGTTCGCGCCTACCCGAGCTCCAAAGGATCGGAGCGTGACCGTATCCGCATGTTCACGATCGCCATGGGCATCGGTTGCATAGCGGCGATCGATTTCCTGCCGGCGTACGGCGTCGCCGTCTATCCGTTTGGCTGGGCGGCTCTGCTCGCGGCTACGGCTATGGCCATTTACACGATCAGGAAATATGGATTGGCGATCCCTCCGGCGCTGCCAGCGACTGAGATCATCAGCACGATGCGGGATCTGCTGCTGGTGAGCGATCGCGACGGCCGCATTCGCTTCGCCAACAATGCTGCTTGCGCGTTCCTCGGATACAGCCGCGAAGACATCATCGGCCTCCAACTCGAGGACTTGCTCGTTCCCGCCGATCGCGATGAGACAGCGCCGCTGCAAGGCTGGGTGCGCGATCGGGAGTACGTCTTCCGGACGAAGATGGGACAGCCAATCGAGCTCACTCTTTCGCACTCGCCGATCACGCGTCAGGGTGAAATCAGTGGTGCGGTCATCATCGGACGCGATCTCCGCGAGAGGAAACGCTATGAATGGGAAGCGCGGCGCGCGGTGACGCTGCTGCAGTCGACGCTCGAGTCGACTGCCGACGGCATTCTGGTCATCGGGCACGACGGAAGAGTCCTCACCTGGAATCAGCGCTTCGTTGACATATGGGGCATTCCGGCGGAGTTCATGGAGCACGATGAGCAACACGATTTGATCGGGCAGCTCGTGGGACAACTGGTCGATCCGGCAGAGTTTCTCAACAGTCTCGCAGAGCTCTACGAACATCCCGAGGTCGAGAGCATGCACGTGCTGGAGTTCAAGGATGGTCGTCGCCTGGAGCAATATTCGATCGGCCGTTACCTCGATGATGAACCGATCCGTGTGTGGAGCTTCCGTGATGTCACGGCGCGACTGGAAGCCGAAGAACAGATCGAGTCGCTGGCCTATCACGACGCGTTGACACACCTGCCGAACCGGCGCCTGTTTGTCGAACGCCTGGAAATGAATCTGATGGCCGCCAAGCGCGGCCGCGAAAACGTGGGAGTTCTCTTCATCGATCTCGATCGCTTCAAGGCGATCAACGACACGCTCGGACACGATGTTGCCGACGCGCTGCTTGTCGAGATTGCACAGCGTCTCAAGAGCTGCGTTCGGCAGACGGATACCGTCGCGCGCTACGGCGGCGACGAGTTCACGGTCATCCTGCCGGACCTCCATCAGCCGGAAGACGCTGCACAGGTCGCGGAAAAAATTCTGGAGCGCGTCGTCGAGCCGGTGGCTGCCGGCGCCACGTCGATCGAGGCCTCGGTCAGCATCGGGATCGCGGTTTATCCCCACGACGGAACGGACATCAATACTTTGCTCCGCAACGCGGACGACGCGATGTACCGCGCCAAGCAGGCGGGCCGCAACAACTATCAGCTCTGCACGGAGCAGATGAAAACGCGCGCCCTGGAGCGCTCGTCCATGCAGTCGCGCCTGCGCAAAGCGATGGACGCCGAGGAGCTCGTGCTCGCTTACCAGCCACAGGTGTCCTTAACCAGCGGCCTTATCGTCGGCGCAGAAGCGATCATCCGCTGGAACGACGCCGAACACGGCATGATCGAGGCGCGCGACTTCATTCCAGTCGCGGAAGAGACACGCCTGATCGTGCCGCTCGGCGAGTGGGCGCTGTTCGCGGCATGCCGTCAGCTCCGGCAGTGGACCGATGCCGGATTGCCGGCGCTGCGCATGGCGGTGAACATCTCCGCACGCCAGTTTCAACAGCGTAATCTCGACAGTGTAATTCGTCGCGCCGTCGACGACTCAAGGATCGATCCCGCACGACTGGAGCTCGAGATTCGCGAGACAACTGCCATGCGTGACATCGATCTCACGATCGAACTGCTAAAGCCTCTGCGCGATGTCGGTGTGACGATCGCCATCGATGACTTTGGCAGTTCCTACTCCTCGCTGGGCTCTCTGCGTGTGCTGCCAATCAACGCGGTCAAAATGGATCGCGGTCTGCTGGCGAACGTCGCAACGACCGAGGCCGACGCGTCGATCATGGCCGCGGTCATCGGCGTGAGCCGACGGCTCAGGCTGCGCATCGCCGCCGATGGCGTCGAGACGCGCGAGCAATTCGACTTCCTCAAAGATCATGGCTGCCAGGAGGCGCAAGGCTCTTACTTCAGTGCGGCCGTCGATCCCGAGAGCTTCACGCTCCTCACGGCATCGCGCGAGAGAACGCACTCCTCGGCGTAGCGTTGCGGACCACGCCGCCGGGACGCGAGCCGCCAGCATTTGTGATATCAACGTCCGCGCAAACTGGAGGGAATGATGCCAAAGAATGTGATTCAACACGTGGAGTGGACTACCCGCGACCCCAAGCGCCTGCAATCGTTTTATGGACGCATCTTCGACTGGAAGTTCAACGAGGCCATGCCGGGCTACACGATGATTGACGGCGTCGGCGGAATCTTCGCGCTCTCGCCCGAGCAGCAGATGCCGACCGGCGTCACCAACTACGTCAACGTCGACGACCTCAGCGCCAAAGAAGAGCTGATCCGCAAGGGCGGCGGTCAGATCTACAAGTCGAAGCAGGAAGTGCCGGGAATGGGATGGTTCACCATCTTCGCCGATCCCGACGGCAACACTGTGGCGCTGTGGCAGCCTGCGAAACGGCGGGCCAGAGCCGCGGCGTCAAAGAAGACGACTTCGGGGAAGCGTGCGAAACCCGCGAGAAAAGCGAGCGCCAAAACCTCGAGGCGCGCCTCGCGCTAATTGATATTGAACGGCGCCAGCGTAAAGGCGTCGATTAAGGCGCCGAGGCGATCGATGTGCCTGCCGCGGCGACGACGGTCGCACTAGTCGCGTTATGCAATCCACGTGAGACCGCCGTCGTCGCACATCGCCGTCGCCGGAGATCCGCTCGCCGACGTCACCGAGCTCGAGCGAGTTCGATTCGTGATGAAGGATGGCGAAGTGGTCAGGAATGACCTGGTGCGGCGCACAAACTGACCCGCTGGGTATAAACTCCGCCCACACGAATTCCTCAAAATCAAAGTGAGAGGCTGCGCTGCGCGCGGCTTCCTGTGGCGGATCTAACACCAGGGGGTTGACATGACTTTGCTTCGCCGATCGAGATTGAGCCTGCAATGGATTCTCATCGCGTTCGCGGGAGTGGCCACGGCAGACGCCGCGACCCTCACGGTCAATTCAGCGGCCGACGATACGATCTCCGGCAACGGCCTCGTGACGCTGCGTGAGGCCGTCGCCGCCGCCAATGCCGACAGCATGACTGACCTCGGTCAGACCGGAAGCGGCGCCGATTCGATCGTTTTCGCTCCGTCGCTCGCCGGCGCGACGATCGAGCTCTCGAGCGTCAGCAACTCGACCTTCGGGCCGTCGGCGCTGTCGATTACCACTGACATCACCATTGACGGCGCCGCTGCGCCGCTGCTCACGATCTCGCGCAATGCAGGAGTGTCGCGACTTCGAATCTTCTACGTTGCCAGCGGCGGCACGTTACGGTTGAGGAACGTCACTCTCGCCAACGGCGTCGCGATGGGCTTCGACGGTGGAGCCACGCATCGCGGCGGCACCGGCGGCGGTGGAGCGGGACTGGGCGGCGCGATTTTCAACGAGGGCACAGTCGAGATCGTGAAGACGACGCTCGTATCGAATCAGGCCACCGGCGGCAACGGCGGCCCGCAGTCCGCGATCTTCGACACATTCCCGCGCGGCGGCAGCGGCGGCGGCGGAACTGCCGGCGCCGGTGGAGCGCCGACGGGCGCAGACGCCGCCTTTGACATCGGCGGTACGGGCGGAGCGGGAGGCGGTGCGAGCGGAGGCAAAGGCGGAGACCCGTGCAGTGCCGGTGGCAATGCTAGTTTCGGCGGAGCGGGCGGCGGTGGCGGAGGCTGCGCCAACAGTCCTGCTTGCGGTGCCGGCTCAGGCGGATTTGGAGGAGGCGGAGGTGGAGGCGGAGGCGGCCAGACCGGACAGCCGGCAGGCGCCGGCGCGGCGGGCGGATTCGGCGCCGGCAACGGTGGAAATGGCGCGAGCAGCGGCGAAATCACCACGCCCGGTGGGGGCGGAGGCGGAGGCGGGGGGATGGGCGGCGCGGTGTTCAACCATGGCGGAATGGTGATCGTCACCAACAGCACATTCAGCGCGAACTCCGCGCACGGCGGAGCTGGCGGTCGAAATGGCGCCGCCGGCCAGGGTCTGGGCGGCGGCATCTTCAACCGCAACGGTACTCTCACCGTGCTCGCCGCGACCTTCAGCGGAAACGTCGCGGACCAGGGCGGCGGTGTCTACAATCTCGGCGACGGCGGCACCGCCAACGCGACGATCAACGGAACGATCCTCGCCAATTCGTCGAGCGCCAACGATCTGAAGGGCTCCACCCGCGCGGGCGGCGCTCAGACTGCGAACGGCACCGATAATCTGATCGAATCGCAGAGCGGCTTTACTGGATCGATCACATCAACGGCCGATCCGCAGCTCGGCGCGCTGGCCAACAACGATGGGCCTACGCGCACACACAAGCCAGCGCTAACCAGTCCGGCGGTTGACGCGTCGATGCTGGGGACACCGGCCGTCGATCAGCGAGGAGTACCGCGGCCAGATGGAGCATTTCGCGACATCGGATCTGTGGAGTTCGTGCACAATCATCCACCGGTTGCAGTCTGCAAGAACGTGACGGTGAATGCCAACGCACAATGCGTCGCGAATGTGAGTGCCTCCGCGATCGGCGGCGGTTCGTCCGATCCCGACGGCGATCCGATCACGCTCCAGCTCTCCCCGGCCGGTCCATTCAGCCTCGGTACGACCGGGGTCACGTTGACGGTCACTGACAACAAGGGCGCCTCCGCCTCCTGTCAGGCGACGGTGACGGTGGTCGACGCAACGCCGCCGGCGATCACGTGTCCGGCGAATGTCGTCCTCGAATGTCCGGCTAACACCAGCCCATCGTCGACAGGCATGGCAACGGCGGTCGACAACTGCTCGACCCCGACGGTCAGCTTCGCAGATGTCAGCGTGCCCGGCTGCGGCGGCACCGTGACGATCACGCGCACCTGGATAGCTACCGACGCGGCGGGAAACTCATCCTCGTGCGTACAAACGGTGCGGACTGTGGACACGACGCCTCCCACAATCATCCCCGGACCGGATAACGCCATTTGCCTCTGGCCAGCCAACGGGAAGTACGTTTACATCAACAACGTCACGGGGTCGGTTCAGATCGTTGACGCCTGCGATCCCCATCCGACGGCGGCGACCATCAGTTGTGTCTCGAGTCAGTGCGACGATGCACCCTGCGCGGATCACCCGGGAGAAAACGGCGACGGCAACACCGTCAACGACTGCGTCTACGATGCGAGCCGGAACAGATCCGGCAGGTCGCACCTACTCGCTGATCATGACAGCAGTCGACGGCTGCGAAAACGTGAGCGCGCCGGTCGTCGTGTTCACCGCTCACGTTCCGCACGATGCGACGCCAGGTCAGCAGTGTGTGAAGCCATAGAGAAACAAGGTCGCCGGGCACGAAGCCCGGCGACCGTCAGATGAGACCTCGCTAAGATTTGGGAGAGTGGCCATTTGTTTGCGAGTCGTTTGCACGATCGTTGAGCCACTCGGCAGGTATATGGACGAACGATCGGTCGAGATCTCGAACTGAAGAACACCCGAGCAATTTCATCGTGCGAACAATCCCCGACCGGAGGATATCGATCGCCCGCGCGACGCCCGCCCCGCCCGCCGCGCCCAGACCGTAAGCGTAGGCGCGCCCGATGAGAACCGCGCGAGCGCCGACGCAAAGGGCTTTCACAACATCGCTGCCTCTTCGAATGCCCCCATCGAGAAGAACCTCGGCCTGATCCCTGGTGGCCGCGATCACCTCCGGCAACACGCGCAGCGTCGGTGCGACGCCGTCGAGTTGTCGCCCACCATGATTCGAAACGACAAGCGCGGCCGCGCCGTGATCGATGGCGCGGCGAGCATCATCGGCTGTGTGCACACCTTTCACAACGATGGGACCTTGCCAGGCTTCACGGATCCACTTGAAATCGTCCCACGACACCATTGACTGCTCGAGTGCCGCGCCAACATCCGCATACGGCATTGCGCCACTCTCCAAGACGATGTTCGGAAAGCTCATCAAACCGCCGTCGCGTAGAAACGCGGCAAACCAGCGCGGGCGTGCGAGAAATTGAAAAGCATGAGGCAACATGGTGAACGGCGCGCCCGACACAAGCTCTCGAGTGCCGTTGCGTATGTCGCGTTCGCGCATTCCCGCGACGGGCGTGTCGACGGTCACGACCAGCGCGGAACAGCCGCAGTTTTTCGCGCGTTCGATGCCGGCGGTCGCCACATCGCGGCCTCCGATGAGATAGAGCTGATACCACACCGGCCCGCGCGTGGCCGCCTTGACATCGCGGACAGCGCAGCCCGACAACGTCGAAAGCGCGTAGATCGTGCCGGCATCGCCTGCGACACGCGCGGCAACTTCTTCGCCACGCGGATAAAAAAGCCGGGAGCTGCCGACCGGCGCCAGAAGAAATGGAAGGTCGATCGTCGCTCCGAGCACAGTGGTTCGAAGATCGACGCCCGGTGTGGCCACGGCCGAACGAGGCCGGAGCATGACGTCGTCGAACACGCGCGCGTTTTCGCGCATGGTCCACTCGGCGTCGGCACCACCGTCGATGTAGTCGAACACCACCCGCGGAAGGCGTTTCTGTGCAGCCCG
>QHVX01000313.1 GCA_003222375.1 Acidobacteriota bacterium | reverse complement strand
CCTGACGGCGCGGCGGGAATGAAGAAGCTGCGGCGTGACATCAAATATCACTACAGCGAGATCGAGTCAGGCGGCCGCGTGCGGATCACAACGAAGAATCGCCAGGCGCTCGACGCGGTCCATCAATTCCTTCGTTTCCAGATCCGAGAGCATAAGACGGGCGACAGCGATCACATCTCCGATCCGGCTTCGTCGATGTAGCACCACAACCACCGCTCGCCCGGCTCGAACGAGCGGATGACCGGATGCTTCACGCGGTGATAGTGCTTCGTGGCGTGTTTGTTCTTCGAAGAATCGCAGCATCCGACGTGGCCGCATTCGAGACAGAGTCGAAGGTGCACCCAGCGGTCGCCGATGGCCAGGCACTCCTCGCAGCCGTTCGGCGTGTTCGCTTTGCGTTGATATTGTTGTGGAGTGACGGCACGAAGGTGCTGGCAATCGGCCATGGTGTTTGCAGTTTAGTGCAACGGTGCCGTGACCCAGATCACCCGTATTTCCAGGGCCTGCGCCCATCTTGAAGAAAACGAGGCCGTGGTGGCAGCAGTGCTTGTCTTGGTCCCACAGAGCGGGCCATGAGACGAAATCGGGCGGCTACGGCAGTCGAAAAAAATTGAATCGGCGATCGAAAGGTCGCCGATTTTTTTATTCGCTGATATCATCCTCGCCTCGTTCAATCGTCCATTTCTAACTTCGAGCCTAGCGAGGTCTTCCTATGCGTTATTTGATGAGCATGCTGATGCTGCTCGCGAGCTCCGCAATCGCGAGCACGACCGACGTCAAGATTCTCGTCGATAGCGACAAGAACCCGGCAACCGGCTGTCGCGTGATCACGGCCGCCGGCAACTTCGACGGCGCCGAACACATCTACACCACCACTTTTGACAACAGCACGATGACGGTCACCGGAGTGACACACCAGCAGTGTGTTGATCCGGCGACCGCCACATTCGGGATGCCGACCAGCGTGGACGCGGGTGGGTGGCGGGTGGGCACGAGCGGCGGCAATCAAATCCTCGAGACGCACATCCCGACCGTGCAGGTCGGCGGCGTGCATTCCATGCGCTTCGGCTTCGTCGTCAACAGCGGAACGCTGACGGACGCGATGCTCCAACGACCGGGCGGCGGGGCGATCATCTTCATCCCGGAAATTGAGCGGCCGGGACGTCCGCACGTCGTGACATCTCCGGGCGAACACGCCATTACGCTCGACGGTGACGCCGGCGACTGGCTCGGCATTGTGCCTCTCGTCAGTGGAGGCGGCGGCGGCGGGAGTCCCGCTCTGCGCTTCATGAACATCTCCGCGAATGAGACCGCCGCAGAGCTTTTCTTTCTAATCCTCATCCAGGCGAATCCCAAGGCGCCGACGGCGAACCCCGACACCTACTCCGTGCTCCGAGGGAGCACATTGACGGTCGCGCCGCCGGGAGTTCTCGCAAACGACAGCGATCCGCAAAGCAAGCCGTTGACGGCTGTGCTGATCGCTGGGCCACAGCACGGGATGCTGTCGCTCAACGCCAACGGAAGTTTCAGTTATACGAATGATGGTTCGGCTGCTCCGAACGACAGCTTCGTCTACAAGGCCAATAACGGAACTGACGATTCGAACGCTGCGCTCGTCAGTATCAACATTCTCAGCGGGACGCCACCGGCCATCACAAGCGCGAATTCGACGACGTTTACGGTCGGGACGCCGGGATCTTTCACCGTATTGAAGTCAGGCAACCCCACGCCGACGCTGTCGGAGAGTGGCGCGCTGCCCACCGGCGTCACGTTCAGTCCGTCGACCGGTCTCCTTTCCGGAACGCCGGCCGTCGGAACCGGCGGCGCATATTCGATCATCTTCACGGCGTCGAATCCCATCGGGACGGCGACTCAGAATTTCACGCTCAACGTCAACGAAGGCCCGGCGATCACCAGCGCGAACGCAACGACGATGATCGTCGGAACGGCAGGCTCGTTCATTGTGACAGCGAGCGGCTTTCCCCCGCCGGCGATCGCGGAAGCGGGAGCGCTTCCCGCGGGCGTGACGTACAACTCGACGACGCACGTTCTCTCCGGTACGCCCACGGCTCCGGGTGTCTTCAACATCATCTTCACGGCGTCGAACGGAATCGGTGCGCCCGCCACGCAGAACTTCACGCTGACCGTCAATCAGGCGCCGGCGATTACAAGCGCGAACGCGACGACGTTTACGGTCGGCACGGCGGGAACATTCACCGTCACGGCCACCGGCTCGCCCGCGCCAACCCTGGGGGAGAGCGGCGCGCTGCCGATGGGCGTGACGTTCAATGCCGGGAGCGGTGTGCTCAGCGGAACTCCGGCAACAGGAACCGGCGGGACTTACAACATCACATTCACCGCGACGAACAGCGCCGGAACCGCAACTCAGAATTTCACATTGACCGTCAACGAGGCGCCGGCGATCACGACCGCGGCCGCCAATCTGACGGTATGCGCAGGCGCAACGGCAACATTCACGGCAGCGGCGAGCGGTTTCCCCACGCCGACCGTGCAATGGCAGGTGTCGAGCGGCGGACCGT
>QHVX01000312.1:8156-16099 GCA_003222375.1 Acidobacteriota bacterium | reverse complement strand
CAATGCACGCGCAGCGAGACATTCGTGTCGGGAAAAAGCGTGTAAATGAGGAAGCGATTGCCGGCCGGAAGACGCTCGATCTCCCGCAGATCGGTGACCACCACGTTGTTCAACCGGAAACTATTGCGCTGCAGGATCCGCTTGAACTCCTCCTGCTCATGGCGGATGCGCTCGACGCGCTCTTTGACTTCCGGCTGCTGCAAGACCTCCTCGATCGACATCGTCTTCAGCCATTCGACCAGCCGTTTGAAATAGCTTTCGAACGGACCGAGTCCTGTGCGCCCATCGATGGTGTATCCGAGGAGGATGTAGTCGCGGGGATGCTCGACGTCGTCGCGCGTCAGTTGGGCAGCATCGAGACGATCGGTCTCATCGACGAGCGTCTCCAGACGCAACAAACGCGGATCCTTCGGGTTCTTTTCGAGGTAGTACTCGTAGACGAGTCGCGCCGCCGATGGAGCGATGCGATAGCGACCCTTGAAGTTCGGCGGCGGCTTCTCGTTGCTGTCGGTGAGCAGATGATGGTCGAACCACATACCTGTCCGGGAGTCATACGGAACGTTGGCGAGAATGTCGTCGCCGCGGATCGGAACTTTCTTGTCGGTGATGTCCTGCGGATGGACGAGCAGGATCTCATCGATCGGTTCCATCAGGCTGATGATGACCGCGCTGGTCAACCCATCCATGTCGCCACGGGTGACGAGCCGCATATAGTGCCGTTTTTACCTTAACATTTGGCGTCGGTCCAGATGAATGCCGAAAAGCAACGCCTCTCGGGTGATACGCATCAGCGAGGCCGCTGGCACAAGTGGGGTCCCTACGTCGCCGATCGCGCGTGGGCGACAGTCCGCGAAGACTACAGCGCCAACGGCGATGCATGGGCCTTTCTGCCGCACGATCTCGCCCGCTCCAAGGCCTATCGCTGGGGCGAGGACGGCATCGCGGGATTTTGCGATCGCTATCAGATCCTCTGCTGGTCGCTCGCACTGTGGAACGAACGCGACCCGATTCTGAAAGAACGTTACTTCGGCGTCGTTCCAAGCGAAGGAAATCACGGCGAGGACGTGAAGGAGTGCTACTTTTACCTCGATGCTCTTCCAAGCCACGCCTATCAGCGCATGCTTTACAAATATCCACAGCGCGCTTTCCCATACTCACAACTCGTCGACGAAAACCGCCGGCGCGGCACGTACGATCCCGAGTTCGAGCTCATCGACACCGGCATCTTCGACGATGGTCGATATTTCGACATCTTCGTCGACATCGCCAAAGAGACTGAGGACATCCTTCTCTTTCGCATCACAGCGCACAATCGCGGTCCCGAGCGCGCGCCGCTCCATCTGATTCCGCATCTCTGGTTTCGCAACACGTGGTCGTGGAACGGAACGCGGATTCCGACGCCGGCGATTCGCGCGACCGACGGCGGACTGCTGGCGGACGATTCCGCCTCTCCGCAGCTTCCCGGTCTCCTGGCCGACACGCGACTCGGTCCGCATCGCCTGGAGCTTCCTCCCGAAGCACAACTGCTCTTCACCGACAACGAGACCAACGCGCCGCGCGTGTTCGGCCCGTGGAACACGTCGAGAAGCGCGTTCACGAAGGACGCTTTTCACCGCTACATCGTCAATGGCGAACGCGATGCCGTGAATCCAGAGCAGTTCGGAACGAAGGCCTGCGGATGGATGCGCGTCGAAATCGATCCGGGTCAATCGCACGTGATGCACATGCGATTGGCGCCGGCCGCCGACAACGCGACAACCCGACAACCGGACAGCCTTTTCCTCGAACGCCGCAAAGAAGCCGACGCGTTCTACGCCACGATCCATCCTGAAAAAGCGTCGGCCGAGGAGCGGAGGATTCAGCGGCAGGCCTTTGCGGGTCTTCTATGGTCAAAGCAGAGCTACCTCTTCGACGTCGATCAGTGGCTGGAGGGCGATGATCCGAAATTACCTCCGCCGAACAATCGTCAATTCGGACGCAATCGGCATTGGCGTCATCTCAACTCGATGCGGATCCTTTCGATGCCGGACAAATGGGAGTATCCGTGGTTCGCGGCCTGGGATCTCGCGTTCCAGGCCGTCGTCCTCGCTTTGATCGATGCGCATTTCGCGAAGGACCAGCTCTGGCTGATGCTGTTCGAGCAGTTCCAGCATCCGAACGGGCAGATTCCGGCGTACGAATGGGAGTTCTCTGATCTCAATCCGCCTGTGCACGCGTGGGCGGTGTGGCGCGTCTACAACATGGATCGGATCCGCAACGGCGCCGCCGACAGAGATTTTCTCGAAAAGTGCTTCCACAAGCTGATGCTCAACTTCACGTGGTGGGTGAACAAAGTCGACAGTGAGGGCAACAACGTCTTCGAAGGCGGCTTCCTCGGGCTCGACAACATCGCGGTGTTCGATCGCAGCGAGCGGCTTCCCGGCGGCGCGACGCTCGAGCAAAGCGACGCCACCGGCTGGATGGGCATGTTCTGCCTGGTGATGATGCGCATCTCGCTCGAGCTCGCGAAAGAGAACCCGGTTTACGAAGGATTGGCGACAAAATTCTTCGAGCATTACGTCTACATAGGCGCGGCGATGAAGATGATCCGCGGCGATCGCACGCTGTGGGACGAGCAGGATGGTTTCTTCTACGACCTGCTGCGCTTTCCCGACGGATCGGCTGTTCTTTACGCGATCGAGCGTCTCGAAGAAAAGTGGATCAAGCCGTTTGCGATCTTTCGCGAGAATCTGGCGTGGTTCCTGAAGCATCGCCGCGACATCGTCGATCGCTGTGTGACCACCGTGCACTGCAACGGCGACGACACGCATGTGCTGGCGGTCGTCGATCAACAGCAATTGAAGTCGTTGCTGGCGCGCGTCGTCGATTCCGAAGAGTTCCTATCGCCCTACGGCGTGCGCAGCTTGAGCAAGTGTCATCAACATCAGCCGTTCGTGTTTGGAAACGCAGCCGTCCGTTACGAGCCGGCCGAGGCGATCGAGAGGTTGAAGGGAGGGAACAGCAACTGGCGCGGACCGGTGTGGCTCCCCACCAGTTTTCTCATCATCGAAACGCTTCGTAAGCTCGAAAAAGCGTTCGGACAGAGCGTGCATGTCACGACGCCGAGCGGCGATCGCGAAGTCGAAATGTTGACGTTGAGCGGCGTCGCGCGGCGCCTGGCGGAACGCCTCATCAAGCTCTTCGAGCCCGATTCGGCGGGTTATCGTCCGATCAACGGGCCGCGCGGAACGCGCAAGTCGGAGCTCTTCGCGCACGATCCGCACTGGAAGGACCTGATCCTTTTCTACGAATACTTCAACGGCGACACCGGCGAAGGCCTCGGCGCCTCCCATCAGACTGGATGGACGGCGCTGGTCGCGAGCCTCATTGACGAGTGGCGGAACTAGAAGAGACGTCCGACCAGTGCCGCCACTGCGGTCTCGACTCTCAAAATTCGCGGACCAAAACTGACCGCGCGAAATCCGATCCTTTCCAACGACGCGATTTCCTCCGCGATGAATCCACCTTCTGGTCCGACGACGAGCGTTACGAGTTGCTTCACATCGCGCGGGCATTCGCTCGACGCTCCGGGATGCGCGACGAGTGCCAGCGAGTCCTCCGCGATCGCAGAGAGCTCGTCCTCCACAAACGGACGGAAAAAGCGTCGAAGCTCGACCACCGGCATCACCGTGTCGCGCGCCTGCTCGAGACCCAGGATGCACTGCGTGCGGATGCTGTCATCGGAAATCCGCGGCGATTTCCAGTAACTCTTCTCGACGCGCCAGGCGTTGATGAGAAAGATCCGCTTGATGCCCATCGAAGTTGCGCCCGCGATCACGCGATTCATGACCTTGGGACGCGGCAGCGCCAGAACGAGAGTCAGTGGCAAGGGCGGTGGCGGATCGCCGTCGAGTTGGACTTCGAGCTCTCCAGGCGCGACGACCTTTCCGATCCCGCAGCGGCCGTTCATGACGCCGACGCGCACCGCGTCGCTGCCGATGCGCGCGATTGCTTCGAGTCGTCGCCCGGTGATTCGTGCGCGCGTCGGCGCGATGAAATCTTCAGGAAAAAGCAGGACGAGATTCATGCGGTATATCATTCTGACGTGAACATCGAGACCCGCAAGAAGGGCGACGTCGTCATCGTCGACTTCCAGGGCCGGCTGGCGATCGGAGTCGGCGACGAGGTGCTGCCCGCGCTCATCGAACAGCTTCTGAGCGAGGGAAATCGCAAGATCCTGCTCAACCTCTCCGACATGGATTACATCGACAGTAACGGCCTCGGTGAGCTCGTTCAGAGCCTGAAGACATCGAAGCGATTCGGCGCGTCACTCCGCTTGCTCAAACCGCAGGACCGCGTCCGCAAAACGCTGCGGCTCACAAATCTCCTGCCCATGTTCAGCGTCTACGAGACCGAGGCGGATGCGCTGAAGGGATTCGCGAGCGAGGCGTAAATCCTGCAATTCAGGAAGGCGTGACCCTTCTCGTCGCCCTGCTGGTGCTCCTCGCGGATCAAAATGTGGTCAGTGGTCCATTGACGATGGCCGCGTCGACCCAGAAAAAGATCCTGGTGGTTCGCATCGCTGCCACTGATGTTCGACGCTACGACACAGCCGTAGGCATGAAGAGTCATCCGACTCCCAACGGACGATTCGTGGTTCGTCACATCGTCTGGAATCCGGCCTGGGTCCCTCCGAATGCGGGTTGGGCGAAGGGAAAGAAGCCGGCCGCGCCGGGTGATCCGAAGAATCCCATGCGGGCCGTGAAAATCTTTTTTCAGGAGCCCGACTACTACATCCACGGCACGAACGATGAGGACTCGATCGGCTACGCGGCGTCACATGGCTGCATCCGGATGGCCGAAGCCGATGCCGTCGAGCTCGCCAAATACCTCATGGAGCACGCCGGCGCGCAACACGACGATGCGTGGTACGAAAGCGTCCAGAGCAATCCAAAACCGACCGATGTGCGTTTGCCGTTCGGCGTTCCGATGGCCATCGGGCGGTAAACGATAGGTAACAGAGCGTAAACGCCCTCCGCGAGGTCCCGACGCCTCACGTTGGTTCTCGCTGCGCTCATCCTCATCGGAGCCCGACCCGACCCACCGGTGTTTGATCTCAGCGATTACTCGGGTTCGTGGACACAATTCGGCGGCAATGCCGGCGGTCGCAAACCTCGAAGCATCATCACGCAACAGAACGTCAACGAGCTGGAAGTCGCCTGGCAGGTTGCGCTTCCCGAGCCCTCGGACGGTTCTCCGGTTTACGTCAGCGGCATCGAGACACGGCGCGGCACTCTAAACCTTCTCATCGTCAGCACGATGGCCGGCCGCCTCGTCGCGATCAACGCCGAAAACGGCGCGCGAGTGTGGCAGACGACGCCGCCGGAAGGGCCGCGATGGACGACATCCTCGCCCGCTATCGATCCGACCCACAGCTACGTTTTCGGTTATTCGCTCGACGGATACGTTCACCGATATGAGCTCGCCACCGGAAAGGAAGCGATCGGTAACGGGTTCCCGGCGCTCATCACGCTCAAGGGCGATGTAGAAAAAGGATCGTCGAACATTTCCATCGCGACTGCGCGCGATAAGCGAACGTTTCTGTACATGACGATCGCCGCGTATCCCGATCCAGGCGACGACGGCGACTACCAGGGTCACCTGGTGACGGTCGACATCAAGAGCGGCGAGCAGCATGTTTTCAACGCGCTCTGTGCCGACGCCGATATGCACTTCGCCCTCGGCGACTGCTACGCGCAGCAGGCTGGCATTTGGGCGCGCGCGGGCGCGGTCTACGATCCGGTGACCGATCGCGTCTTCATCACAACCGGAAACGGTCCTTACACCGCGCTCGATGGCGGCCATGACTGGGGCAGCAGCGTTGTCGCGTTGCGTCCAGACGGAACGACCGATCGTGGAACGCCTCTCGACAGCTACACGCCGGAAAACTTTCAGGAGCTGACCGACGAAGATCTCGATCTTTCGTCGACAACGATCGAGATACTTCCGACATTCAACAAAAACTGGCCGCGGTTAGGCGTTCAGAGCGGCAAGGATGGCCGCCTCCGCCTTTTGAATCTCGAGAATCTCAGCGGCAACGGCGGACCGGCTCACCTCGGCGGCGAGCTTCAAATCGTCGATCTGCCGCAAGGGCATATGGTGATGACGCAGCCTCAGGCATGGCTCGACGCAGGGAAGACCTGGGTTTTCGTTGCCAACAACCACGGCGTCGCGGCGTTCGAGCTCATTGCGAATGAAGACGGCGACCCGCAGCTCGTTCTTCGATGGAAGAGCGACTTCGGCGGCACGACTCCGATCATCGTCAACCGTGTGCTCTACCTCGCCGCACCGCACCGATTTGTCGCGCTGCGGCCGACGACCGGCGCGGTCTTGTGGGAAGACAACACGATCGGCGACATCCACTGGCAGAGCCCGATCATCGTAAACGACACGGTCTATCTCACCGAGAATGCCGGCTACGTCACCGCGTATTCGCTGTCGACGACGCTGCGCCGGTGATGCGCTCTCCGCGAACCAACGCGGGAACCTTGTCGGCCCTGCTCGTACCCATGAGCTCGAGAAATAGCGCCCAATAAGCGCTGATCGATCGCTCGAGCAGCCAGAGCGGCGCATAGAGACAGGCGCGCAACGGAAAAAACTCCGCTGCCCCGATTCGGCCGCGAATTGCAACCGCCAGCGAACAGAGAACAACGGCGCCGGCGTACGCGCCAAACCAGCGTGTTCCGCCCAGGAGCGCAAGGATCAGGGCGAGAGGGAGGCCGAAGAAAAATGCGGCATGTTCGAGCGATCGCGGCCGCTCGCGGAGCCAATCTTCGAGCGCCGGCGGAGTTCGCCGGACAAAAATATCGGTCGCAGAAAAAGTTTCCGCAAATTGCAGACCGCGATGTCGGACAACTTTTTTGCGAAAGGCGAATGTCGCCGACCGATCACGCGACCGGCTCGCGCCGCGGTGCAGCAAAATGCTTCCTGCTTCGAGTCCGCCCCACCACGGCAGCGGATCGAAATAGCTCTGCGGCTCGACGACGTCGTGAAGATCGAGCAGAACGCAGAGATGATCGAGTGCGTTTTCGTCATAGCGAACCTGAGCGTCCGCGAGGATCACTTTCTCGCACGACGCCGTCCCGAGGGCCGTGCGCATCGGATCAATTCCTGCCTTCGCGACGATGTACTTTCCGACCCATCGCAAGACACGGCGATGCTCTTCGTTCTCCGATGTATCGACGATCACGACCTCGAAGTCGGCAATGGAAAGTTTGGAAAGATAGGCGGCCAGTTCGTGAACGTCCTCGCCAGGACTCTCGAGCGAGACCAGGTACGTGCATCGCCGTTCGCGTGCGCATCGGCGCTTCATGACTGCCTCGATAAAGCGAGTGGTGTGCCACGCTGGCATTCGAATTGCCGAGTGCGGCAGCGGTGAAGATCTGGCCCGGGAATCCCTATCCGCTGGGCGCTACACACGACGGAGCGGGGACGAACTTTTCAGTGTTCTCCGAGGTGGCGACGCGGGTGGAGCTGTGCCTGTTCGATGAAAAAGGTACGCAGAGCTGCGTCGACCTTCCGGAGATGACTGGATTCATCTGGCATGGGTACCTGCCGAACATCAGCCCGGGACAACGCTACGGTTTCCGAGTCCACGGTCCGTGGGAACCAGCGCGGGGACACCGTTGCAATCCGTCCAAGCTTCTTCTCGATCCGTATGGAAAAGCGATGGAAGGAGAAGTGAAGTGGAACGAAGCGGTCTTTCCGTATCACTTCAACCAGGGAGAGGACTCTAAGAACGAGATCGACAGCGCTGGCTTCATGCCGAAGTCGGTGGTCATCAATCCGTACTTCGACTGGGGAAACGATCGTAATCCGCGGACGCCGTGGCACGAGACCGTGATCTACGAAGTGCACGTCAAGGGATTCACGAAGCGGCATCCTCAGATTCCGGAGAATCTGCG
>QHVX01000312.1:7399-8008 GCA_003222375.1 Acidobacteriota bacterium | reverse complement strand
CCCACAACGAATATTCGTCGGGCGGACAGCTCGGGCAGCAGGCGCAGGAATTCAAGCAGATGGTGAAGACGCTGCACGATGAAGGCATCGAGGTGATTCTCGACGTCGTCTACAACCACACCGCCGAGGGCAACCAGCTCGGTCCGGTCCTGTCGATGAAGGGGATCGACAACGCGGCCTACTACCGGCTGATGGCCGACAACGCGCGTTACTACATGGATTACACCGGCACCGGAAACAGCCTGAACATGCGGCATCCGCACGTGCTGCAGTTGATCATGGACTCGCTGCGCTACTGGCACGTGGAGATGCACGTCGACGGCTTCCGCTTCGATCTCGCCTCTACGCTCGCGCGCGAGTTGCACGATGTCGATCGCCTGTCAGCGTTCTTCGACATCATTCAGCAGGACCCGGTCATCAGCCAGGTCAAGCTGATCGCCGAGCCGTGGGATGTCGGCGAGGGCGGTTATCAGGTCGGAAACTTTCCGCCGTTGTGGTCGGAGTGGAACGGCAAATATCGCGACACGGTGCGCGACTACTGGCGCGGCACCGATCAAACCCTGGGCGAGTACGGAAATCGCCTCACCGGCAGCTCCGATCTCTACGAGC
>QHVX01000312.1:3578-7229 GCA_003222375.1 Acidobacteriota bacterium | reverse complement strand
TTCTCTCGACTCTTTTGCTGTCCATCGGCGTGCCGATGCTGTGCGGCGGAGACGAAATCGGCCGCACGCAAAAAGGGAACAACAACGCCTACTGCCAGGACAACGAGACTTCCTGGTTCGACTGGGAACATGTGGATGACGAGCTGTACGCGTTCGTGTCGCGGATGATCCACTTCCGTCACGAGCATCCGGTGTTTCAACGGCGGCGATGGTTTGTCGGCCGGCAGCTTCGCGGCGCGGAAGTCAGCGATATCAGCTGGTTCAAGCCGGACGGAAACGCGATGAGCGAAGACGATTGGAAAACCGGCTTCGCGCGAACTCTCGGCGTCTTCCTCAACGGCAAGGCGATCCCTACACCGGACTCGCATGGCGAGCCGATCGTCGACGACAGCTTCTACATCCTCTTCAACGCGCACCAAGAGGCACTGACATTCAAGCTTCCGACGTCTCCGTGGGGAGACCGGTGGGTCAAAGTCGTCGACACGAATCGCCCGGTCCCCGACTTGCGCGAACACAGTCAGTTGCGTGCCGGCGAAGAGCTGAAGCTCGAACCACACTCCATGATCGTGCTCCGCCGCGTCGATTAGGCCGGCGGTATTGCGCCTAACTTCTGCGCCAGCGCCCAGCCCGGATAGAAATTCTCCTCACCGCAGCGGCAACGGAGCTCGCTCTTCCCGTTGTCACGGCGGATGAGCGAGAAAAAGCCGCCGGCCATTTTCGGTTGGACTTCGCCAAAGAGGAGCCGTCGTTCATTCTTCAACACATAGCAATCGCGCAAAAGCGATACTTGCGGCATCCATGCGACGCGTCCGCTCCCGAGAAGCTCTTGCTCCATCGATGACGCAAATATCGCAGTGAGGCGCGCCGCGACACCGGCGAGATCGGCATCACCGCCGCTTCTGAACTTCGGCTGCGAGACGATCCTGACACGCTTCCCCTGCCGCGGATAGAAGATGATGGTGTCCTGCGGTTGTCCATTGATGATGGCGCGCGAATACCCAAACGATTTCAGATCGGCGAAACGGACTTCGCGAGATCCGAAGATCGAGCTCGTCTTCGCTCCCTCCTCGTAGACCTCGGCGCGATAGCTGAGCGACCATGCCGCCAGGGCCACGAAACCCAGGGCGAGGAGCGCCGGCGCGATGATCGTCGGATCGAATCCGATCGTCACACAGATTCCGATCAACACCGCCACGAAGATGAGGACGATGATGCTGTTCAGACGTGGAAGTTTCTTGCTGAAGAGCAGCCGGCCGAGCGCCATGGCGTAACATTTTATCGGGATGCCACGTCAGACCGTCGAATGAGCTCGCGAAGGTTTTTTCTGGAAGCCGTGACACTGATCGCCGCCGCGATCATTTGCGCGCTGGTCGCGAACGCCATGGCCTCGCGCGAGCGGAAATTGGCGGTGGTGTCGCAGAATGTAGCGGCCGGCCCTCCGGCCCGTGTGCCGGCTAAAGAGCCGGCACCTACACAGACGATCGCGCCTCCACCCGTAACGACGACAACTCGACAACCCGACATCCCGACAACCACCACAACTACGGCACCACCGGCACCCGGCACGCGGCACGCGGCACCGAAACCGGCACTGGCGAGAGGTCCTTTCAACCCCCATCCCGACAAACCGTACATCGAAATTCACGGCGACGATGTCGAGTATCTTCACTCGAAAGGCGCCCTCTTCCTCGATGCCCGCCGCACTTCGGTCTACGAGCAGGGACACGTTCCGGGTGCGCGGGCGTTCTCGGTTTGGGAATCGGATGTCGATGAGAAAGTCAACAAACTCTACGCCGAGCGGAGCGACCCGAAGGACCAGAACCTGCCGATCGTCATCTACTGCTCCGGCGGCGATTGCGAAGACTCGCACATGCTGGCGCAGAAGTTGTGGGGGATTCAGTTCAACAACATCTACGTCTACAAGGATGGTTTCCCCGACTGGCAGAAGCGAGGACTTCCAATTCACACGGGATCGAATCCGTGAAGTGGCTCGCCCACCCCTGGCTCACCATTCGCGTCCAAATCGCCCTCGGAATCATCTTCGTCGTGGCGGCTCTGCCGAAGATCGTCGATCCGCCTTCGTTCGCACACATGATCTACAACTACAAGCTGATTCCGTGGTCGCTAATCAATCCGATGGCGCTCGTCATGCCGTGGATCGAATTGTTGTGCGGCCTCGCTCTGATTTTCGGAATCTGGAAAGAAACAGCGCGGACGATCATCGGCGCGCTGCTCTTCATTTTCATCATCGCGATATCGATCAACCTGATTCGCGGCAACGCGATCGATTGCGGATGCTTCGATGTCTCGGCGGCCGGTAAAACGACCGCCGAGCGGATCGCCGATATGCGATTCGTGATTCTGCGCGACCTGGGAATGCTGCTGATGGTCGGGCAGCTATGGTTCGCGTCACGTGGCGCCGGCTCTCAGCCGGCAGAAGCCGCCTGAGCGGCGGCTCCCCGTTACTTAGCGGCGTCGCATTCGCCGACGCGCTTGCCGGTGTGCTTGATGGTCATCTCGTGGTCCGGCGTTTTCATGTGCACTTCACCGGTGTACGCGTCGCCTTCGTAGGTCATCCTGCCTTCGCCGGTGACCTTGCGCTCTTCGCAATTCATCTTCCAGCTGACCGTGTTTCCGTCGACTGTCACGTCGCTCAGCTTGCATCCAGAGTCATTGCGGCCGCGAGGAATCGCGCTTTCGACACTGGCTGCATCTTCTTTCGTCACGCATTTTGTGATTGTGCGGGGCGGCATCTGCATTCCGGGCATGTCCATCTGCATTGTGACTTCCCATTTGCCGGGTTTCATCGGGTTCTTCGGAGCATCGGCGGCGGTCGCGAAACCGCACACGAACACACAAATCGCGATCAAAACAATTGCATTTTTCATAGGCGGGCCAGTATAGCGTGCTAGCGGCGGACGACGCGGGTCCGTTGTTGATTCGTAACACGCAGCGCACCGGTGAGCGCGGCCATCTCGTTGCCGTTTTTCACGAGCACAGAGACGGATCCCGTCGGCGTGTCGGGAGCAATGCTGAACGTCGCGTAGACGTAGTTGCCGGCGTAGGAGAAATCGGAGATGCGACGGAAGCCCTGACTCGGAATCTCGAACGTGGTCATGCCGCCCACGAAGCCGTCGCCGGCGACTGCGATGGCGATCGTCTGACCCGGAGTCAGCATGAGCGCCGTGGCATCCAGCGACAGATTGTTCGTGCCGGGGGCCATTGCCCCGATGTATTTCGGATTCAACTTAGTTGAGCCGGCGCTGTTGAGAACGAGATTGCCGTAGACACGGCCAGGCTGAATGCGAAGCGGCGCGCCGGCGAAGAACTCCGTTGGAAAAGAATATGTCTTGGCCATCTGCCACGCGCCTGACAGGTTTCGAACCTCGACGGGGCCGTCCAGCGGTTCGGCATACAGCCGATAGGTTCCCGGCGGAACTCCGTCGATTTCAAATTCGCCTTGCTGGTCCGTCAATGCACTCGCGATCGGTTGCCCCTCGTCGTTCAACGCGACGACTTGTGCAGCGTAGATCCCGCCGCCATCGCCGTTCACGTTTCCTTTCGATATCGCGCTGGTCGACATGGGATCGGCCTTCGGATAAAGGCTCGAGATCGCCACGACGTCATCGCTGTCGAGCGACGTGCTGCCGC
>QHVX01000312.1:2314-3376 GCA_003222375.1 Acidobacteriota bacterium | reverse complement strand
AAGATCATCGACGAACGTTACGCTGTTCTGCCCGTCTTTTCCCGGTTGCGTACTCACCACGCCGAGCGATTGAAATGTGATTCGCGCGTCTTCGACATCGGTCCACTCTTTGAACGCGCGATCGATCAGTCCCGGCGGAAACGCGTTGGCGACGTTGCGATCCACCGCGTATCGGAGTGGAAAGGCGCCGTTCTGCCAGGCAACCGGAACTGTGTTTCCGTAAACCTGATAGGTCAGACGCACGCCGGCAAATGCCGGGACGGCAGCGAGGGCGAGAACCGCGAGCATCGTTTTTCGAGGAGTGGACATTTGCCGAGCAAAACTGCAACCGAAGTGCCACTAAACGACTGCGATTAAATCGATCTCAACCGCTGCACCACGAGGGAGTTGCGCGACTCCGATTGTCGATCGCGCAGGTTTATGATCGCCGAAATACTGTGCGTAGATCGAATTCAGAGTCTGGAAATTGCCGAGGTCGGTGAGGTAGACCGTGGCGCGAGTCACGTTTCGAAAGTCAGCGCCGGCCGCGCGCAAGACCGCCCGCAGGTTGTCGAACACACGGCGTGACTGCGCCGCGAATTGCCGCTGACAGGGTCGAGCGGAATCTGGCCGGAGAGATAAAGCGTGTTTCCGCTCCGCACGGCTTGCGAATACGGCCCGATCGCGTGTGGCGCCTCTTTGGTGGCAATGAAATCCATCCGGATCTCCAAACTGGATGGGCTAAGCCCGTCCTGCATGTCGGCGTGACAGTATAATCGCTGGACTGATGGCGGTTTATCCCGGAAACAGTGCGCTGTCCACTGCGGTCAAGGACCGCGTCCTTTCGACGTTCCAGCAGACTCTGGCGCTGTTCAAACAGGGCCGCACCGAAGAGGTCGTTCAAGGCTGCGGGCTGATTCTGCGCATGGATCCGCTGTTCGATCCGGCGAAGAAGCTGATGGAGAAAGCGCGCAATCCCGCCGCGCCGATCGACGTCGATGCGCTGATCGCCTCCGATCCGATCGCGGAAGCCCGATCGGCGATGCAGGCGCGCAATTTCCAGAAAGTCGTCGACGTCACGAC
>QHVX01000312.1:0-2282 GCA_003222375.1 Acidobacteriota bacterium | reverse complement strand
ATCAGTTCATCAAGAAAGCAGAGCAGGCGATCGCGATCGGTGATGCGAACACGGCGCGCGCGAGTCTCGACAAAATCCGCACCCTCGACGGCGAGGACACCGCGATCGAGCGCATCGAAACCGGCATCAAGGGCATGAAGCCGCCCGCGACTGCCTCTCCATCGTTCGTCGTCGACACGCCCGCGGCGGGCGGCGCACGGGGATCGGCGCAGGCCAGCGATTTCGGATTTACGTTCGAAGAAGAAAAGGCGGCCGCACCGCAACCTCCGCCATCGTTCTCGTTCGATTCACCATTCTCTTCGGGCCCCACACCGACTCCGCCGCCTGCGCCGGCGGCACCCGCCGGCAACTTCTCCTTCGATACGCCACCTCCTTCGCCGGCATTCTCATTCGACACGCCGCAGAAAACGGCGTCGGGCGAATTCGACTTCACGACCGCGTCGATCGAAACAACTCCAGACGATCAGGTCAAAGTGCAGCAGTATCTCGCCGACGGCGATCGCGCGTTCGAAGGTGGTGACTACCAGACGGCGATCGACATCTGGTCGCGCATTTTCTTGATCGACGTCACGAACGAACAAGCTTCGGAGCGCATCGAAAGAGCGAAACTAAAACGCCGCGATATCGATCAGAAGATCGAGACCCTGATCGCCAGCGGCATTCAGGCCTTCGATCGCGGTGATCGCGACGCCGCGCGCGAGAGTTTCTCGAAGTTGCTGCAACTCGATCCGCACAACTCCACCGCCCAGGAGTACATGGAGAAGCTGAGCGAAGTGGGCGTCGAAGGAGGCGCGGCCGGTTTTGCTTCGGCGTACACGACTCCGAAACCAGCGGCGCCACCGCCACCGACGGATGTTTGGGCCGAAGAGGAACCGTCATCGGACGTTTTGGTCCCTCCCTCCCCCGCACCCGCCGCGCCGGCCCCCGCCGCACGCAAGCCTGCGGCCGCGAAGGCGGCACCGAGAGCAGCGCCGGCGCCAGCGAGCTCCGGATCCGCGATGCGCGCGATCCTCGTTGTGGTCGTTCTCGCGGTCCTGGCGGCCGGCGGATGGTTCGCCTATCAGAAGTTCATGGCGAAACCGGTCGTCGACACCGGAGCCACCGAAGCGATCTTTGGCAACGCGAATTCGCTGGCGCAAAAAGGGCAGTACGACGCCGCGATCGCACTGCTGCAGGACGTCAAGCCGACCGATCCGCAGCATGACAAAGCGCTGACGATGATCGCCGACCTGCAGGCGAAGAAGTCAAAAGCGTCCGCCATGATCAACGGCCGTCCGGTCGACGACGTCTATCAGGAAGCGCTCACGAACGCGAAGACAGCCTTCGAAGCGCGTGATTACGACGCCGCCAAGAAAGCGCTCGATGTGGCCGCGCGTATCAAACCGCTGCCGCCCGACATGAAAGCGATGTACGACAACGTCGCACAACAGGTCGGAAAGCTGGAGGGAGCGAAGGCGCTCTTCGAGAGCCAGAAATATCAGGAAGCGCTCACGAATCTGCAGGCGCTGGCGCAGCAGGATCCACAGAATCAGAGCATCCACCGCCTCATCACCGACTCCCACTTCAACCTGGGCGCGATCGCGCTGCAGGAAGAGCGGACTGACGATGCGGCGCGCGAGTTCGATCAGGTCCTGCGAAGCGATCCGAACGACGAGCTGGCGAAGCGGTCCAGGCTCCTCGCGGAGCGCTACAATGGACAACCTAAAGATTTATTGTATAAAATTTACGTGAAATATTTACCGATGAGAAGAGCAAGTTAGGACGTTAGGATGTCCGGATGTTGAAAACACCAACGTCCTAACATCCCAACGTCCTAACCGGAAGGGAGGGTGATGGCGCGATTTGATGAAGTCGAGCTCGAGCCGGTCGTCTTCGAGCCGCCTGCCGCGCCGACTGAGCTCACCCACGCTTCGCGTTTTCGCCGTCTCCTCGGCCTCCTCACCGATCTCTCTCTTTTGGCGGCCCTGGCGCTGGCGCTTTCACCGCTGTTGCCGGCATCCCGCAACTGGACCGCGGTGGCCGGCCTGGCGGGATTCGTCGTCATCGTGTCGTACTACTACTTCGTCGGCACGTGGCTTCTGTGGGGCAAAACGATCGGCGGCACGATCTTCGACGTCAAAGTGATCTCGGCCGGCAACGACGCGATGGCGCTCAAACGGACGTCGTTGCGCTGGCTGGGCGTGCTGCTGTCGCTCATCACGGGCGGAATCGGATTCGCGCTGGCGCTGCTTCCGTCGCGAATGTCACTCCCCGATCTGATCTCGGGTACCCGCTGCGTGTCG
>QHVX01000311.1 GCA_003222375.1 Acidobacteriota bacterium | reverse complement strand
AACTCCGGCGGACGTCGCAACACGTTCGTGAATGATGAAGCGCGATCCTTCGCGGACATCGACGTTCGGAGATTCGCGCAACAATTGAAGCGAATTGTGATGGGTCGTCGCGCTGAGACCATCGAGCAGTCCGGCATTCGCGAGGATCAATGCGCCTGTGCAGACCGAGGCGACGAAGCCCTTTTGGCTTTTAACGAAGGAGAGGACGGCTGGATTCGTCCGGGCATGCGTCCGCGCGCCTAGACCGCCAGGCACGATGAGAGTATCGAGGCGGCATCGGTGCCGATCCTTTGAGCATCTCCCACAGAAGCTGATTGAACACCGCGTCGTTGATGCGATCGGGACGGCTGAAGTCCAACGCGGAAGACTTCGTTGCCGCCGGCCCAGTTTCCGGATTTTTCTCCTCCAGGGAAACGCCGGGCGTGATCGCGGCGTACGGAGTGAGGTCCGGCGTGTCGGCAAAAACATCGTAGAGCGGGCGCGCGAAAGCGTCGAATTGCGACATCGGCGCGATTTTCAGGATGCGCTCGACGGTGGCCAGAACGTCGGTCGTATTCACAAAGCGATGATGCACAAAAAAGACCGAGCGATGCGAGTCGACATGATCGGCGCCGTCTTGCGCGTCGTCTTCGAGGACAAAGATGACCGTGTCGCGCCAGTGCTTCGAGTTCGAAAGTGCCGCGACGATGCGGCCTAACGCGAGATCGTTGTCGGCCATGCACGCCCGCGGCGTCCGATAACCCGCCTTACCGCCCGCAGTGTGATCGCCGGCCAGGTGCATGATCTCGAGCGCCGGCAAAGTCTCCGTGCGCACATAGTCGTTGAATTCCTCGATCCACGCATCGGCGCGCTTCTGATCGAGAATCTTCATGTCGTAAGCCGGAAAGATGCGGCTGATGTCCGGCGCCAGCACCGCCTTCCCAGTGCGCTTCCCTACGGTAGTCAGCTCGCCGTAAATGCGAAGGCTGAGTCCCTTCGCGAGCGCTCGATTCCAAAGATATCCTTCCGCTGGGTCGTCGACTTCGCCTTCATCGACGTCGGGGCGCTTGTCGGCGTACGCAGTCGGAATGACCTTCTCGGTGTAATCGGTGACGTACCCGGCCGTCGACCACACATGCCCCTGCGAACTGACCTCGGCATTCGTGAAGAAACGGTCGAAGAGCCCGAATCGCTCCGCGAGCGCGTGGTGATTCGGAGATACATCGCGTCCAAAAAAAAGAATCGACGCATCACCATCGCCTTCTTTGAGATCGCCGAGGATCTGATCGTACGTGCGGTTCTCCTTGATGATGTAGATGACGTGCTCGAAGGGCGGGAGGTGGTGGGCGGGCGCCGCAATCCAGTGATTCGCGCGCGCGACACGTCGCGACCACGCCGGCAATTGCGCGCGCGAAAAATCGACGATGCGAATCGTGCCGTCGATCATTGCCAACGTGTAGGTCGTGCGCGGATCCCGGAGCGGTCTTTCGGGTGTCGGGCCGGTCGGGTTGGGACGCGAGCCGCTGCCTTTTGCGTTGAGAATGAAGAGCTGCTTGCGCCGCGCAATCAGCGCGGCCGGATACCAATCGGTCGGAATGCGGCCGACAAGCTTGCCCTTCTCGAAAACAGCGACGGCGTTGTTGTCCGCCTCGGCGACAAAAAGGGTCGACTCGTCCGAGGAAAGTGCGAGCGCGTTCGGCGTGCTTCCCTCGCGAGCAGTTGAATCGACGAGGTAATGTGGGACGGGCTTCAGCCCGTCTTTCACATCAAGTACCGCAATTCGGTCCTGGCTCGCGAGCGCTACGTACAGCCGCGTCGCCTTGCGATTAAGAAGAATTGCCGACGGATGCCGCCCGACCGCAATTCTTCCGAGCGAGATCAGGCGATCATTCGCCTGGCGAAAGACCGCGACGCTCTGGCCGCCCCACGCGGAGACAAAAACGCGCCCGTCAGGTGCGACGGCAACTCCGTACGGATAGTGCTCGGTCGGGAACCGCTGAACGACGCGCTGCGATGCGATGTCGACGACTGCCACATCGTCGGCAACATTCTCGGCGACGTAAAGAAATCGTCCGTCGGGTGAGATCGCGATACCCGCGGGATAGCGCGCCTCCTTTTCCTTGAGCGAAATCGTGTGCTCGTCTTCGAGTCGTCCATCGCGCCACGCATAGGCGTAGATCACGTCGTCGTTGCCGCCCGACACATAGGCATTTTTTCCATCGGGCGAGAACGTGATGCCGAGAAAGGTGGCGGGCTTCTCGATCGTTTGCGTGATCGCGCCGCTTTCGATATCGACGACCTGCAAGCCTTGCGTCTTCCATCCGCTGAGGACGACGATGACATGCTTGCCGTCGGGCGCGAGCGACATCGCGAGCGGGAAATTGCCGACCGCGATCGCCCGGCCCGCCGGATCGAGCGTCGCGCCGGTCGGAAGTTGACCCGCGGTGGCGGCGAACGCGAACAGGAGCTCAAAAACGAACGAGATACGAAGCCTTGATGAAGAGTTGCCGGTGATCATTGCGTAGATCGCTGGTGAGCGAATTGTCGTCGGTAGCGTAATTGGTGTTGTAACCGGCGTAAATAGCAGTTCCGGGGTACAGGAGGTATGTGGTCAGGAAATCGACGATCACCATAACGTCACGTGTTTACCCTCGATCTGCGACCGATTGCTTGCACTTTCTTGCACTACACTTCAATGCAGGAGCCTCACATGGACAAAGTCAATCTGGCGGAAAAGCTCTCGACATTTTCGGAGCGCTGGCAGCCACACATTGTCGGGGAGTTAAACGGCCAGCATGTCAAGATCGCCAAGATCCTCGGCGATTTCGTCTGGCATCATCACGAGGCGGAAGACGAGTTGTTCCTCGTCGTGAAGGGTTCGATCACGATTCGGCTGCGCGATCGTGACGTCAACCTGAAGGAAGGAGAGTTCTTCATCGTCCCTCGCGGCGTCGAACATTGTCCCGTTGCGAAGGAAGAGGCCCACATTGTCCTGTTCGAGCCGGCAGGAACGCTCAACACCGGCAACCTTCAAAACGATCGCACGTACGAAGCGACGCCGATCTGATCACCATGCGCCTGATCGCGATCCTGTTGCTGGCCGCCTCGCTGCGCGCGGACCAAACCGGCCTCTGGGCAGCCAGGGGGCGCTTCGGCCCTGACATCAAAGGCGATCTGACGATCGAGCGCGATTCGTCCGGGTGGCGCGCTGAGATCGCAGGACGCTCAACCCCGGTCACGTTCAAAGGCGATGCGCTCACGTTTGACATGCCCGATGCCGGCGCGTTTCGCGGCCGGCTGCAAAGCGATCGCATCGCCGGCTACTGGATCCAACCGCCGGTCAGCGGCATGCGTTTCGCGACGCCGGTGACGTTGAAAAAACTGGCGAGCGGCCGATGGCGTGGCGTCGTGGCGCCGCTCGAAGACCAGATGACGTACTTCATCCCGATCAGCGCCAATGGCGACGCGTTTTTGCGCAATCCGGAGCGCAACGCCGGACGCCTCATCGGGATTGAGCACGCCGTTGTCGATGGCTCGACGATCAAATTCCTCGGCGCTGACAAATCGGTCATCGCACAGTCGTCCTACGACGGCGATTCGTTTTCGATTCCCATCCGCGGCGCCACTCTCGATTTTCATCGCGCAAACGCGGCCGAGGAAGCGGTCTTCTATCCGCGTGGAAAAAATCCGCCGAAATATGTCTACCGCAAACCTCCGGTCGAAGACGACGGGTGGCTGGTGGCGACGCTCGACGAAGCGGGCATCTCGCGCGACGACATCTCCAGGTTCATCCAGATGCTCATCGACGCGCCGGTCGACGTGCATTCCGTCGATCTGCACGCGGTCCTCATTGCACGCCACGGCAAGCTCGTGCTCGAGGAGTACTTCCACGGCTTCAATCGCAATCAGCTTCACGACACGCGATCGGCATCGAAGAGCCTCACGTCGCTCCTGATCGGATCGGCGATGCTGCATGGCGTGAAGATCGATCCGTCGACCGCGGTGTATCGCGTCATGGATCCGGCCGTCGACGATCCGCAGAAGCGCGCCATGACGCCTGGCAACGAAGACAACATGCAGCAGCAGACGGCCCAACCCGATTGGATTCGGTACACACTCGATCTGAAGATGATTCGCAAGCCGGGCGAAAAGGCTGTCTATTGCAGTTGCCAGCCCAATCTCGCAGGCGGCGTACTCGCGAGGATTTCCGATCGCTGGCTGCCCGATTTGATCCGCGACTGGATCGCGACGCCGATGCAATTCGGCCTCTACGCGATCGACCTGCAGCCGACCGGCGAAGCGTACGGAGGCGGGGGCGCCCGATTCCTGCCACGCGATTTCATGAAGCTCGGCCAGGTGATTCTCGACCACGGCCGCTGGCGCGGAAAGCAGATTGTCAGCCAATCGTGGGCAGAGAAGTCCTCATCGCCGATCTACGATCTCCTCGGCTTCCACTATGGATATTTGTGGTGGGACACCGATTACGACTACAAAGGCCGCAAGCTGCGCGCGTTTTTTGCGGCCGGCAACGGTGGGCAGATCGTCATGGGCTTTCCAGAGCTCGACCTGCTGATCAATTTCTGGGGCGGGAACTACAACGATCGCGCAGGCGTGACGCCGCAGCGCGTGTACGTTCCACAATTCATCCTCCCGGCAGTAAAGTAGCCAGATGCATCCGATCGTGGCAGCGGCCGTCTTCGTCTTTTGTGGCGGGCAGATTCAAGATTGCTCTCCGGCAACGCGCGACGGCTTCGCGCGCTGGGCCGCGACCGAGCATGGACGCGCGCTGATTTCGCGAATCGATGGAAAAGTCATCGTGACGGAAGATGCGACTGAAGGAGCAGCCGGACGTGCGCCGGAACCCGGCATCGCGACGCTGACGTCGATGGGTCCGCGCGTCTTCACGCTCATTCTCAATCCCGGTTTTGTGCTGCCGAAAGGCATGGTGCCCCTGCCGGATCAGCCGGCGACACCGGCCGATATGATGGCGGCGGCCTGGGCGGGCGAAATGCTCCACATCGAGTTCTATTCGCGTGGCATCAGCCTTCCGCATCATCAGCGCGATGATTTTCAGCAGGAGTGGTCCGCGACAGCCGCGGAGCTGGGATTTTCGGCGCTGCGACACGATGACGAAGATGAACGGCAATATCGCCGCCGCCGCGCGATTGTTCGCGTTATCGGCGGCACTCATTAGCTGTTCGACAGCTCCCAAAGAATCGATTGCGCCGCTTCGCGGACGCCTCGTGCTGGAAGTCGAGCCGAATCCGATCGTCGCGACGCCGCTCGGCAACAACTGGTACGAGCTGAACTTCGACATCATCATGCGCGAGGCCGGCGGAGTCGACGTCACGATCCAGGATTTCACGGTCGACGCGCTGGCGCTGAAATCCGTTCCCGTCCGAAGTCACACCTATCCCGCGACATTCATCACCGACCGCGGATATCCGGCCGCGATTCGCGCCGGCAAGTATCTTCGCTTCGCGTTCACCCGCCGTTGGCCGCTGCCGAATGCGTTATTGCTCTCGGGCGCAGCCGCGCGCGTGACGGCGCGAACGATCGACGCCAACGGCGTGCGCAGCGAAACCAGCGTGCGGGTGGGCGTGGCGGTGGCACGGCAATGACGCCATGTCGGATTTTGATCGTGGCATGCGCGGCGGCCGCGCTGTATGCCTGTGGTGAGCCTCGTTTTCCAACGCATTCGCCTCCCGTAACTCTCCACTCGCTTGCCGACGAGAAAGACCAGCCTCTACCCAAAGGCGTGTCGCGAGTCGAGATCGATCCGTCGACCCAAACTCGCGCGACGATCATCATCGTCGGCAGCGCCGCGATTTTTCTTCTCGCTCTGCTTCTTTCGATGCGCATTTCTGGGGCCTGTGATGGCGGTGCTCATCGCCGCCCGCAGTTTCACCCGCATTTTCACCGGCTATGCATCGGCGCCCTTCGACTTCGCAGGCTTCATCGTTCTGGTGTGGAACGAGAATCAGCCGCTGCTCCTCTCGCTTTATTGCGGCTCGGCGGCACTGATCGTTCTGCTCGTTGTTGTGATGATCACGAAGCCGCCGGCAGAAACCGGAGCCGGGATTTTGATCCCGATGTTCGTCGCGATCGCCGGCGCGACCGTGAGTTTTCTCGCGTTCGTTAGCCTCACGCGGCTCGTCGCTGCGATCGTCGATCCGATCGCGAAAGATCCGATCGTGCTTTCCTACCAATTCACTTCGCTCGGCGAGGCG
The DNA here is from genome assembly GCA_003222375.1 of Acidobacteriota bacterium. Taxonomy (GTDB): domain Bacteria; phylum Acidobacteriota; class Thermoanaerobaculia; order Gp7-AA8; family Gp7-AA8; genus Gp7-AA10. Next base: position 3,237 of record QHVX01000311.1, on the reverse strand, counting down.
GCGCAGACGATGCAATCGCGTTTGATCCTGGCAATCGTCGTGTCGCTGATCACGGCAATCGCTCTCATCGCAACGCTTGTGCTCTCATTCATTCTTCGACCGCTGCGCGCGCGAGCTCTCGTCGTCTTCTTTGCTTTGACCGTGATGCTCGCTGGTGCATGGCTCGAGCGAACGTGTGCGACGTTCTGAAGACGACCGCACTGACCGGGCGATTCCCCGACACGTTCCTGACGCGCTAGGCGTCAAGTTTCTGTTACACGATCCTCGCCGCGGGATGAAATCGACCCTCCGTCGGTTCTTCCCGCATGAGCAAACCCTTCGATCGACGTAAATTCCTCAAAGTCTCCGGCATGTCCCTCGGCGTCGGAGCGCTGATCTCGGTGGCGCCCGCCATGGCCGGCGGCGGTCCTTCCGCAACGCTCCGGCGCTGGTTTCGAAGGCAGAACGGCGAAGAGCTGACGCCTTTCAACCTCGTCCAGCTCAGCGACGCGCACGTCGGATTCCAGGGACCGCCGAATCCTACCGGCACCAAGGCATTCGAGCGCGCGATCGATGTCGTCAACGGACTCGATCCGCAGCCGGATCTCATCCTCTTCACCGGCGATCTCACCCATGAAGCAGAAGCGCCAGGCGAGCACGCGAAGCGGATGCAGCTTTTTCAAACTCTGACGTCACGCCTCAAATCAAAGAAGGTGATGTATGTCCCCGGCGAGCACGATGCGGCATTGGACAACGGCGTTCTTTATCGACAGTTCTTTGGCGAGACGCACTACGCATTCGATCATCGCGGTGTTCACTTCATCGCGCTCGACAACGTCTCATCAGGCAAGCCGGCAGTTGGGACCGAGCAGATCGAGTGGCTCAAGCGCGACCTCGCTCGCTATCCGCGCACGGCTCCGATCATCGTATTCACACATCGGCCGCTGTTCGATCTGCGGCCCGATTGGGAATGGTTCACGCGCGATGGCGACGACGTTCTCAACGCTCTTGCTCCTTACGAGAATGTGACGATCCTCTACGGTCACATTCATCGCCATGACGTTCATCAGACCGAGCACGCGATGCATTACGCCTCGCGCTCGCTGATCTTCGCGTTTCCCGATCCCATGACTGCCGGCGACAAGAAGCCGGTGCCATTCGACAAAGAAAAACCGTTCAGGAACCTCGGCCTCCAATCTCTCGCGGAAAAGAAGGGAAGGCTGGACGTCGACGACGTCGAGCTCACGCTCCGCGAATTCGGCGGCACCGATGGTGTCCAGCAAATTCTGAAATCAGGAGAATCTCTATGAAGCGAATCTTTTTCACACTCTTATCGGTCGTCATCCTCGGCACGGCCCAGGAGACACAGCCCCGCGTGGTGACGATCTCGGCGAAGCGATTCGAATTCACGCCGAGTCAGATCACCCTCAAGCGCGGCGAGCCGGTCACGCTGCGCGTTTCGGCCGAGGACCGCGATCACGGTTTCTACCAGAAGGACCTCAAACTCGAGCTCGATCTGTCGCCCGATCATGTGGCCGAGGCCACGATCACGCCGGAAAAAACGGGGCGGTTCGTGGCGATCTGCGATCACTTCTGCGGATCGGGTCACGGCAACATGAAGATGATCATCAACGTCGAGTGAGCCATGAACTTCGCCCATGTACATCTCGTGCTGACGCACTTTCCGCCGGTCCTCAGCGTCGTCAGCGTAATTTCGGCCGCGATGAGAGCTGTGCGTCTCGCTCTGGTGTTGATGATTGTTGTCGGAGTGATGATGCCGGCGGTCTACATCGCCGGAGATCGCGCAGCCGACACGATTGGAAGAGTGGACGGCGTGCAGCAGGAAGCGATCGCGCCACATCAACGCGCAGCGACGCTGGCGCTTTGGATCTCGATCGGCGCAGCAATCGTTGCCGCCGTCGTGCTGATCGTCGAGCGTCGCACTGGCGAACTATCGCCACGACTTCGAGTGATTGTGCTTGCGGCAGCGATCGCCGCGGTCATTCCCATCGGTCGCGCGGCCGCTCTGGGAGGACTCATTCACCACCCGGAAATCAATTCGTCATCGCGGTGAATGCAAAACGGTGTAGAAGTGGCGTCGGATGAGCGACACCGCGTTCGAGGAGCTGGCGATGCCGCTTTTTGATTCGCTGTACCGTTACGCGCGCTGCCTGGCCGACGACCGTGCGGAAGCCGAGGATCTGGTGCAGGAAACGTACTTGAAGGGACTTCGCGGATTCGAGTCCTTCGCGCCCGGGACAAACTTTCGCGCCTGGATGTTTCGGATCCTGCGCAACACGTTTCTGACTTCGCGCAGCGGTCTGCGCGCCGTGCCGCTCGATGATGCGCCGGCGATTCAGGACGAAGCGACACCGGAGACGCAACTCATCCAACGCGTGAATCGCGAATCGTTGCGGCGGGCGATCGAGCGTCTGCCGATCGTGTTTCGGGAAGTGCTGATTCTCTGCGACGTGGAGAACTCGAGCTACAAGGAAATTGCCGAGACGTTGTCGATCCCGATCGGCACGGTTACGTCACGGCTGATCCGCGCGCGTCAGAAACTGCGCGTCGCATTGGGTGAATCATGAATCATCTTGCGCCCGAAGATGTCGAACGTTTTGCCGACGGTGAGATCACAGATTCTGCGATCGAGCAGCACCTGCTCGAGTGCGCACGATGCTCGATGGCCGTGTTGCAAGTCGTGCAGATGAAGCGGGCGATCCACGAGGCGATCCGCGACGAAGCGCCACCGGCGGCACTTCGACGTCGCGTGAGCGCGCGCGAAAGTCTGCCGGCGTGGTGGGTGGCGGTCGCCGCCATCATCGTTCTCGTTTTGATTACAGGACTTCTCACGCGGACGCGAACGCCATCAGCATTGCCGGAGCTCGTCGACATGCACGTCACCCTGCTCGCCAGCGTGAATCCGGTCGATGTCGTCTCGACGGATCGCCACACCGTGAAACCGTGGTTCGAAGGACGCCTTCCCTTCACGGTTCCGGTCCCCGATCTGGCAGCCACGCCTTTTCGTTTGATCGGCGGTCGCGTCGTGTACTGGCGAGCAAATCCGGCGGCGTATCTGCTGATCGGAAAGGCCGCGCATCGCATTTCGGTATTCGTGTTTCGGGATGACCTTGCTCCGCGCGATCTTCGCGATGTGCCTTCAGGCGTCAGCACCAGCGTGTGGCGTGCGCGTGGGCTGACCTTCGTCGCGATCGGACAGGTGACGCGCGAAGATCTACAGCAATTGCAGGCCGCGTT
>QHVX01000302.1 GCA_003222375.1 Acidobacteriota bacterium | reverse complement strand
AACCGCTTCAGATCCTGACCCCAATCGAAATTCGAATCGATCAGCTTCTCGTAACCGCGCGACGGTCCGCCCGCGATCAGGTTCATGTACGAGAGGTGCGATCCCCAGAAGTAGAAGGAGGGAATTGCAGCTAAAACGCACAGCGTCACAACTAGAAAGCGGCGCCAACGCGCCGCACTCCACAGTGATCCGGTGATCACATATAGAAATGGATAGATTGGCAGGATGTGGCGGTGTCCGATGTTGAGGCTGGACGTCATCGAGACGGCCATGTAGATGACGATTGGCCACAGCAGAAACGGCTTCGCGCTGCTGCCCCGCTTTCGAAGTGCGATGAGCGCAAGGATGATCGCGACGATGGCGGCTTCAGGCGTCTTGTAAAAAAATGTATACAAGAAATATGTAGGAAATCCGCGGTACGATCCTTCGCCGTTCAGAAAGCTCCAGCGCGCGTACGAGTTCCGCTCCGTGAGCGCCAGTCCGTACAGGTAGCCCTCGGGCAGCAAATGGAGATCGTTCGCGAAGAGAACCGTCCGGCCTAACATCCCGATCGGGATGGTCGACCGTGCCCGCTGGATGGCCGCTTCGGGTACGCCTTCGGGATATTGGTCGCGAAGCATTCTGGCGGCGTACCAGTCATTCACAACCATCACGATCGGGCGCGCCCGTTCGGGACTCGCGCGGTAACGAAACCCGTAGGCAGCCCACACGATGACGACCGTCGCCGCGGCGGCGCAACCAATGGCAATCAGCATTTTTCGATTGCGCGCGTGCAAAAACAGAATCGCGATCATCGGCATCAACAGAAGACCCGAGAATTTCGCGATCATTGCCAGGCCGGTGAAGAGCGAGAAAAGCGCGATATTGATCGCAGTCGGACGGCGGCTGCATCGCCACATGAAGTAGATAGCCGCCGCCATCATTGCCGCGACGCCGACATCGGTCGTGACCAGTGCGCCGTGCGCGATGAAATTCGGATCGAATGCGAACAGCGTCCCCGCCACTGCCCCGCCCCACCACCCCCACACCTCCCCCGCCCACGCGAAGATCACGATCGCGAGCAGCAGCGGAAGGAGCAGCATCGTCTTGCGCGCACGTGCATACAGCGCGTCGGCATCGTTGAAGAATGCGGCGCGCGGGATGCGCTGCGTGGTCGGTGCGTCGGCATATTCCGGACGGCGGCCATAGAACAGCTCGTGCGCGAACGTCCACTGCGCGTTCGGAACATCGATCGAATCGCGCCACGCGTTTTCGAGACGCGTCGACGGATGCCAGATGTCGTCTCGAATCGATAGAGCCGCGAGCTTTTTGATCAGCGGCGGATGCTCGGAGTTGAGGCGATAGTCGCCGAGCTTCAGATATGTGTAGCCCGCCGCGAGATGCGGAAGCTCGTCGGATGTCGGCGAGGTGGCATCGATGTCGCTCAGCGCGAGGACGACGAAGGCGATGAGCGAGGCGAGGGCGATGAGAATGGGGGCGTAGGGCCGGCTCTCCGGCCGGCCGGCGGCAGCCGGCTGAGAGCCGGCTCCACGCGCCTCAGACGGCGACCGGCTGCGCTTGCGCAATCAGTTGGCGGAGCACATAGGGCAGGATGCCGCCGTGCTGGTAGTACTCGACCTCGATCGGCGTGTCGATGCGCAGCGTGACGGTGACGTCGAATGTCTCCCCGTTCTTGCGATGCATGGTCAGCTTCGCCTTCTGCATCGGCCGCATGGAACCGAGGCCGGCGATGTCGAATGTTTCGGTGCCGTCGAGTTTCAATGTCTGCGCGTTCGTTCCTTCCTCGAACTGCAGCGGCAGAACGCCCATGCCGACGAGGTTCGATCGGTGGATACGCTCGAAGCTCTGCGCCACGACGGCGCGGACGCCGAGGAGCTTCGTGCCTTTCGCGGCCCAGTCGCGGGAGCTTCCGGTGCCGTATTCCTGTCCCGCCAGCACAACCAGCGGAACATTCTCTTTTTGATAGCGCATCGCGGCGTCGTAGATCGACATCCGCTCGCCGCTCGGCTGGTAGATCGTGACTCCACCTTCGACGCCCGGAACCATCAGATTCTTGATGCGCACGTTCGCAAACGTCCCACGCGTCATCACCTGATCGTTTCCTCGCCGCGACCCGTAGCTATTGAAATTCTCGGCCTTCACGCCGTGCTCGAGCAGATATTTTCCAGCCGGCGAATCTTTCTTGATCGATCCGGCCGGGCTGATGTGGTCCGTCGTAACCGAATCGCCGAAGATCGCGAGCGTGCGCGCATCGCGAATGTCGCCCGCCTTTCCCGGCGACATTCTGAAATCGGAAAAGAACGGCGGTTCCTGGATGTAGGTCGATTCGCGATCCCAGCCGTAGAGCAATCCCGTCGAGGACGGAATCTGATTCCAGAGCGGATTCTGTTCCGCAAAATCGGCGTACAGGCGCCGATAGGCTTCCGGATCGACCGACCGCTGCAGAACTTCGCCGATCTCCTGCATCGAAGGCCAGAGGTCACGAAGGTAAACATCTTGACCATTTTTTCCGCGGCCGATCGGCTCCTTCGTGAGATCGATATCGATGCGTCCGGCGAGAGCGAACGCGACCACCAGCGGCGGGGACATCAGAAAGTTCGCGCGGATCGACTGATGCACGCGCGCCTCGAAGTTGCGATTGCCGCTGAGCACGGAGACGCCGACGAGATCGTTCTTCGTGATTGCTTCTTCGATCATCGGATCGAGCGGACCGGAGTTGCCGATGCAGGTCGTGCAGCCGTAGCCCACATGGAAGAATCCGAGGGCGTCGAGCGACTTCTGCAGACCGCTGCGCTGGTAGTAATCGGTCACCACCCGTGAGCCGGGAGCCAGCGATGTCTTCACAAACCGCGGAACCTGCAGGCCCTTCTCGACCGCTTTCTTCGCGAGCAGTCCAGCCGCAATCATCACGGACGGATTTGAAGTGTTCGTGCACGAGGTGATCGCGGCAATCAAGACGTCGCCGTGATGCAGCTCGGCGGCGGCTCCGACAGTTGCGCTGGTCGTCACGCGATCGGGCGTGGGCCGGTTGTTCACCATCTCCTCTTCAGTCACCACGCTGGTATTTTTTCTTGCAGACGCGGCGGCTGTCGGCGCGGCATCCTGTGCTCCCCCACCCATGACGGTCCCACCCGTCGAAGCGTGCTTCGCGACGCGAACCGTCTGCTCCTTGGTCTTTCCGTATCCGTCAGGCGCAGGCGCGGACAGCATTTCGAGAAATGAGTTCTTGAGCGCATCGATCTCGATGCGATCCTGCGGACGCTTCGGACCGGCGACGCTGGCGCGGACTTTTGCGAGGTCGAGCTCGAGCACCTGCGTGTAATCGATCGAGCCCTTCTTCGGCATGCCGAACAGTCCCTGCGCCTTGAAGTAATTACGAAAGGCGCTGACCTGCTGCTCGGTGCGGCCCGTCATCGCGAAGTACCGCATCGTTTCTTCGTCGACCGGGAAGTAACCCATCGTCGCGCCGTACTCGGGCGCCATGTTCGCGATCGTGGCGCGATCGGCAACCGCCAGCGAGGCTGCCCCCTCGCCGAAAAATTCAACGAACTTGCCGACCACTTTAGCCTTGCGCAGCATCTCGGTAATCGTCAAGACGAGTCACGCCTTCGCGCAGTGCGCCGGTGAGATGCACGCCGATGACGTCGGGCGTCAGAAAGTAAACAGGTTGACCAAGCATCCCGGCTTCCGCCTCAATGCCGCCCACACCCCACCCGACGATGCCCAGCCCGTTGATCATGGTGGTGTGCGAGTCGGTGCCGACAAGAGAGTCGGGATACCAGACGCCATCTTTTTCGAGAACGCCGCGCGCGAGGTACTCGAGGTTTACCTGATGCACGATTCCGATGCCGGGCGGCACGACGCGGAATCCGTTGAACGCCTGCATGCCCCACTTGAGGAATTGATATCGGGAGTGGTTGCGCTTGAACTCGATCTCCATGTTGAGCTGCAGCGCGTCCGGACGATTGGCGAAGTCAACCTGCACGGAGTGATCGATCACCAGATCGACCGGGACGAGCGGCTCGATGATCCGCGCGTCTTTTTCAAATCGAGCGGCGGCCGAACGCAT
>QHVX01000301.1:7088-9103 GCA_003222375.1 Acidobacteriota bacterium | reverse complement strand
ATGTCGCCACCGCATCGCACATTCGCTTCGTCGATTTTTCCGCGCAGCGTGTCCGGTCCAGAGTCCGCGGTCGAGCTCAAGATGAGCATTCGATAGATCGTCGTTTGCAGGGTGCTTTCGTTGTTGAGGGGTTTCGAATCAGGAGTGTCGGCCGTCACCGTTGTCGTCTCACGCGACACCTGACCGTTCGGATCCGACGACAGCACGGCGGTCGCTGTGACTGATGTTGCATCTTCGCTAGGACGATTGACCGCCAGCGTGGCCAGCGTGCAATTCACCACGGCGTCCGTTCCGGAGCAGGTCCATCCGCCTTTCGTTGTCAGCGATACGAATTTCGACTGCGGAGGCAGCGGAAGTCGAAGGCGAAGATTGGTCGCCACATCGGGACCGAAGTTGCGAACGAACGCCGTGAATGTCGCGGTCGTTCCGGGCTCGACGAAACGATTGTTGGTCGAGTCGATAAACACGAGCAGATCGGCGTCAGCGAGCGCAGTAACAGCGACAAAGGCAGAAAAGAGACAGGCGAGGGTCCGAATCATCGTGCAAATAATACGTTCCTGAGTAACAAACCGTTCCAGAAAATCGTAAGGTTCGGTTGTGAAACGCCTGTGGCAACGGCTTCCCGTCGTCGTGCGGGCGGTGATCCTTGGCTCGGTCGTAAGCGGCATCGGACATCAGCCGCCCGGCGTACTCTTCTACGCCAATTTCCAATGGTGGCGTGCCGTGCCGTGGTCGGCTCCGTTCGTGATTCTGTGGCTGTGGCTTTTTTGGCAGTACTTCGGCGGGCGCTGGTGGCCCGCATCGACATCGCAAGCCCGCGCTGAGGATCTAGCGGCTCCACCACTTTCGCCGCGCATGTGGAGATGGTCGCTGATCGCCGGCGGCCTCGGAATGATCAGCATCGCGCTTCTTGGCGGCGTACTCTCTCCGATCACTCCGAAGACATTCAAAGTCTTCTACAGCATTTTTGTTCGAACGCCATTCCCGACCGTCGTGGTGGAAGTGATCACACTGTCGGCGGTTGCCGGCATCGTTGAAGAAGCGGGATTTCGCGGTTACATGCAGGGGATGATCGAAAGACGGCACGGGCCGTTAGTGGCGATCGCGATTACGACTTTCTGTTTCGTGATGGTGCACTTCGGTGCCGAACAGGTGATGAACCCGCCGCGAGCCTTGGGCATAGCGGTCGCCTCGGTAATGTATGGAGTCCTTCGGCATCTCTCGCGGTCGATGCGTTCGGTATATTGATGCTTTGGTTCTATTGGAGGTACGGCACGATCTCGAACCAGTTGCCTGGTCTCGCAGTCGCGTTCAGGTCGCCGATCTACCGGCTCTATGTCGCGGGGCTGATCGTCTTCACAGCCGCGTCGGTGTCGGCATTCCGCAGGCTCGCCGCGGCCGCGAATCGCTGAAGAGTCAGAGTCCACCCGCCCTCGGAGCCGACCGATTTAATGATGTCGGCTTCCTTCGCGCCGTAACGCTCGAGATTGCGATGTTCGAGCGCGACGCGCGTGCGCCCTTCGGCGAGGGGAGTGAAGTTGATCTCGACTTCCGTGATGAACGCTTTGTCGTACTGCCATTCGGCTGTGAGCTGCCACGTGAGGACGACACGCCGAGGAGGATCCCAGATCAGAACGCGGCCCCAGTCGCAGCGCGAGCCGTCGGTCCCGACTTCGTACCAGTCGCCGTTATTGCGCCGGTCGAGCACGATGTTCTTCATCGGTATTTTGCCGATGTGATGTTCGGGCGGCCACCACGTGTCCATCTTCTCTGTGAAGACGCGAAATGCGCGATCGGCCGCTGCCTCGACAATGACTTCTCTTCGCACGCTGCTCATGAACCGTTCTCCTTTTCGACCGCGTCCTTGAACGCGGTGAGTGCTTTCTGCCAAAACCGGTCGAGGTAGGACCGCATCGATGCGATCGCGCGAAAGTCGATCGAATAGACGTTCCGCGTCCCCTCGGTGCGCATCGTGACGAGTCCGGCCTCTTTCAAAATCTTGAGATGTTGCGATA
>QHVX01000301.1:0-7044 GCA_003222375.1 Acidobacteriota bacterium | reverse complement strand
CTTCTTCGCGAGCTTCTCGAAGATCTCGCGGCGGGTCGGGTCGGCCAGGGCGGCGAATCGTTCTGATTGGTTAGTCATGACTAACGGTAAGTATATGCTTACCAACTGCAATTGTCAAGGTATATTCTCTAAGCAATGATCCTTTTTCTGCTTTTTCTTCTGGTCCAGCAGGATCAGACCCCGCGGCCGCCCACCAAAGATGCCCGAGGGCTGTTGAAGATCGATCGCACGTACTTCGATCTGGCGGCCAATACCGGCGGCGATTTTTATTTCTGGGCGCCGGGCGAATTTGCCGCATCGCGTCTGCAAATGCCGATCGAGCGCGAGCCTGTCGTTCTCGCGTATGGCGCGATCGAAACGGAGAAGACGTTCGAGATCCCGGTCGAATCGGACGTGAAGGAGCTCACGGTCTTCGCGGGCATCCAGCGCAAAGACCTCGCGGTGCTCGTACGTCCCGACGCGACCGTCGAACGCGACGTCCAGTCGTTTCAACACATGTTGATCGCGATCGTGAAAGCGCCGGCCGCAGGTATCTGGCGACTGGAGCTGCATGGAGTGGGGACGTACGCAGTCACCGCGCACGTGAACAGCTCGAAGCCGATCAGCGTGCCGTCTAACGCGTGCACTTTCGTCGCGCGCGACGGATCACTGCTCGCCGACGATTGCAGAGTGCCGAAAGTGCCCTACCGAGCTCTGATTCGAGGCGTCGATGAAAACGGCGCCGCCTTCCAGCGCATCGAGTCGCACCTCCGCACGCCTTAGCTTCCGACGAGGTACTTTTGCCCCGTGGGCGCCTTCACGCCTCCGCGCGGCTCGAGTGTGACCGCCAGCGCCTTGATCATCGTGTCGACCGGCAGGTTCCGCACCTCTAGCGACGCGTTGCCGTTCGCATCAACATTGAATACGCCCGCGCTCTGCGGCGCGACCTGATCGGCGCGGATGATCCAGAGCTGATAGCTCTTGTCCTGCGCATTCAGCGGAAGTCCATGGAAGAAGACGAACGCGCGACGCTGCGATGGATCGAGGAAGACGTTCGCGGAAGCGCGCGGCGCGATCTCCTGTCCGGCGAGTTGGATGACATGAGAGGTATTGAGGATCGCAGAAAGCTTGTCGCGATCGGATTTCAGTTGTGCGACCTGCCGGCGTGCGTCGCTGAGTTGCGATGCGGTCCACAGGAACAGAACGAGGAAGAGTGCCGCTGCTGCGGCGAGCCACCATTGCAACGCTGGACGAGCTGAAGCCCGTCCCACATCCCGCAGCAGATTTTCTTTGACGCGAGGAGGTGGTGTAACGGGATCGACGCCGAGGGCGAGAAGTGCGGCCGATTCGTTCAGTTCGTCGGCAGCGCGACGGCAGTCGTCGCAGGTCGCCAGATGACGGCGCAGCTCCGCCACTTCGTCCGCTGTGGCGGCGCCGATCGCGTCGAGCGCGGCGAGCTGCTGGATTTCTTCGTGCGTCATCTTGATCTGAAAGCGCCGAGGCGCTCCCGCAGTTTTTTCATTGCCAAATTCGTCCGTGTCTTGATCGTGCCGAGGGGCTCGCCGAGCCGCGTGGCGATCTCGGATTGTGACAGGCCGTCGAAATACGCCAGCTCGAGGGCGCTCCGCTGCGCTTCAGGCAGTTCCTGCAGCGCGCTGCGAACTGCCACGCGAATCTCTCGGAAGGCAACCGGATCGCTCCCCGCAGAATCTACGTTCGAGCGCACGATTGAGATTTCCCGTCCCGCTTCTTCCTCACGCTGTCCGCGACGCTGCTTCGCGCGAAGCCGATCGATCCCGCGGCTGCGCGCCATCGCGATCAGCCAAGCCAGCTCGCTTCCGCGCGCGGGATCGAATTTGCGCGCATCGGTCCACGCTGTCAGAAATGTCTCCTGCAGGATTTCCTGCGCGTCGCCCGGATCGCGCAGGATCCGGATGAGGAGACCGTAAACGACAGGGGCATACCGATCGTAAGCAGCGCCAAAGTCGGAGGTCTTCCCTGCCACGGCCGCGTCGCGGAGCGGATGCGTCGTCAAACGGCGTGATCTTATCGCGAGCAATCCAATTCGCTGCGCCACGCGTAATGTCCGTATGCGATACGCGTGGCTGCTTCTCTTTTCGCTCCCTGCGTTCGCGCATGATTTCTGGCTCGAGCCATCGACGTTTCGGCCGGCAGTCGGGCAGAAGGTGACGGTCGGATTGCGCGTCGGACAGGACTTCGCGGGCGATCCCGTTCCGCGCAGCGCTGAGCTTCTCGATCAATTCACGATTCGCGACGCCGCGGGAGAGAGAACGATTGATGGATTCGAGAATCTCGATCCAGCCGGCTATCTGCGGATCGATAAGCCCGGACTCGCGATCATCGGCTATCGCAGCAAGCCTTATCGACTGGATCTTCCGGCCGAGAAATTCGCGGAATTCTTGAAAACGGAAGGAGTGGAATCGATCGTCAAGTTTCGCGGGCAGGCTGACCGCGAACATTTCTATCGCTACGCAAAAGCGGTTGTCGGTGTCGGAAGCGCTGGATTCGATCGCCGCTTCGGGTTTCGCTACGAGATCGTCCCGGAGACAAATCCGCTGGCTGCGTCTCCTGTACGCCTGCGACTTTTGTTCGAGGGCAAGCCGCTCGCCGGCGCGCTGGTAACGGCGATCGATCACGAAGGCGTCCGCCTGACCGCGCGCTCCGATTCGCACGGCCGCGTCGCGATCGCGCTTCCGAAGCCAGGCGTGTGGCTCGTGAAATCGGTCTGGATGGTTCCTGCGCCTGCCGGTTCTGATGTGGATTGGGAGAGCCTGTGGGCATCGCTCACATTCGAGCGCTGATTCTCGCGCTGCTTCTGAGCGTTCCGGCGTTCGCGCACGAGATCGGGACGACACGCGTGAACGTCGTGTTTCACCGCGACCACACGTGGAGTGCGGTGATCGTCGAAGGCGTGAAAGTCTCACGACGATCCGGCAACATTCCTCCTCACGCGAAAACGTTCACGTGGCGGAATCCGAAGGCTTACGCAACCTACGCGATCACGTTTGCGAACGAAGGCGAGACGCCGGTGCGGCAGTGGATCGAAGGCGACGCGACGAGCGCACCGTTCGTTCTTTCGCGAGCCGTCGTTCCGCCGACGCGACTCGACGTCATCCGCCAGTACCTCGTCCTCGGATTCACGCACATCATTCCCCACGGTTTCGATCACATCCTCTTCGTCCTCGGACTCTTTCTCTTGTCGGCGAAGGTGAAGCCGGTGCTCGCGCAGGTGACGTCGTTCACGGTCGCGCACTCGATCACGCTCGGCCTCACGATTTATGGTGTGGTCTCCGTGTCGCCGCGCATCGTCGAGCCGGCGATCGCGCTGTCGATTGCCTACGTTGCGATCGAGAATTTGACGACGCAGAGTCTCAAGCCCTGGCGCGTTGCGATCGTGTTCGCGTTCGGCCTCCTGCACGGCATGGGCTTCGCCGGCGTTCTCAAAGATCTCGGTCTCCCGCGCAATCAATTTGTGCCGGCGCTGATCACGTTCAACATCGGCGTCGAAGCGCGCCAGCTGGCAGTGATCGCCGCTGCATGGCTGCTGGTCGTCTGTTGGGCGCGCACGCGGCCGTGGTATCGCTATGCGATGACCGGGATTTTTTGGACCGTGCAGCGCGTGATCGCGTAAATCCGATTTCTTTTCTAGAGCGTAGTGCGGTGGAAAGGAGATCCAATGAAACTCTCTCTCGAGCACCGACTGGCCGGTGCACTCTTGTTTGGAGCACTCGCGTTTTTTGTTCCCCAGGCTCATGCCTCCAGCCATCGGGAAGCGTTGGCCATTCTCAACGAGCCGTGCGCTGACAACACCGCCACATACGCCTGGTTATCGAACGGCGCGCACGACAAGCTCTACCTGATCATGGACCTCAACCCGCTCCACGAGCCGGGGCAGGGCAATCAGGGCTTTCGTGCCTGCAACGGCTATCGCTACGAGTTCCATATTGGAAAGGGGACAAGCCTGAAGGACGAAGCGGTCTACCGCGTTGAGTTCAAGGTCAGTCTCACGCCTGAAGCTGCGCCAACTGCGGCCGATCCTCTGGGCGGCGGCAACGAGCTACTGTGGCAACTAACCGGCGGCACGGAGACCATGACTGTTACGCGAATCGTCGGTCCCGGGAATCCGAACAGCGTCGTTCTCGCCGAAAACGTCACGGTCCTCCCGAACAACCATGGCCCTCAGACCGATCGGCTCGTTTACGGTCTCGGTATGTTCAAAGGCTACGATTCGGGCGACCCCACGAGCCGGGAGCGCGGTCTCTACGACCAGGCTTTCGTCGACACTTTCATCCATCCTCTCTCCAACGGCCGACGCGTCATCGCCGGTCAGTTCGACGATCCCTATCAACTCGATGAGAAGGGGATTTTCGACCTCGTCAATCTTGGGAAAAGCGATCTCGGCGGACTTGCGGGAGCGCGGAACACGCCGATCGAAGACGTGTTCACCGGGTTCAATGTTTTTTCGATCGCTCTGGAAATCCCCACCAGCGATCTGTTCCCGAACGGAATCCCGCATAACGGTGTGCTCATGGGCAACTCGACCGACAGCCTGCTCCGGGTGTGGGCCAGCATCAGCCGTCAGGCAACACAGACCGTCGATGCGGGCAACATCGTCACCGGCCTTCGTGGCTCCGGCAACTATGTGCAGGTCGGCCGCAATGCACTGCCATTGTTCAACGCCGGGCTCGTGGGGACTCAGCGACAGACCCTCTACCTGCACACCGATCCGATGAAGGACGTCACTCGGTTTGGCGGCGACGTCTTGTTCCCGGTTCTAGTGCGCGACGCCGAAGCGCTCGGCATCTACAAGGCCTTGGGTGTCCCAGCCGCTACGGTGACCACCCTGAAGGGTCCCCGTTTGGACATCATCAACGCCATCAACTTAGGGCGCCCGATTCCGGTCGCCGACGGCTCTACGGGTGACGTGATCACCATCGACGCGGCCATCGACTCCGCGTTCCCCAACGGCCGTCGTCTCGGCGGTGGGACGGCACCCAACCGCCATCAGGTGAACGTAAACAGCGTTCTGATCAGCCTGATCGTTGCCGGTGATCCGGCCGCCGGTCTGGCCAAAGGCGTTGAAGTCAACGACAAGGACTTCCTCCCGCGGTTCCCCTTCCTGGCTCCAGCTCATCAAGGTTTGCTCCAGGGACACGGTGGAATCAATACACCGACACAACCGACCCCCCCTGACCCGAATATGACGCAGCCGTGCCAGTGATAAGGAGAATGAAACATGAACAGACTTGCTTGCCTTCTCGCTATCAGCATCACAATCCCGGCGTTCGCTCAATCCGAGAGGCACATCGCTGCCGAGAATAGTTTCGCTTCCGATTTTCAGACCGTCCCAGTCATGGCGAATGTCCCCGGGGTTGGTGGCACGTTCCAATCGTATGTGGCTCTTTTCAATCCGACGTCCTCCAGCTTTGTCGTCACCGTGTCTCGCTTCGACGGCGCGGGAGTGAAGCGCACCGCGACGATCACGCTGGCTGCGGGCGAGCTGAAGACATACACGAATTTTCTCGACGCGGTCTTTCAGTTCAGCGGAGGAGGAGCGGTGACGTTCCAAAGCCCCGATTCGAACAAGCGATTCATCGTCAGTACGGAGGTTCGGACTGGCGGGACACGCTTCAACACCACAATCCCTGCACTGGAGTTCGCGGGGTCGAATTCACCCTCGTTCAGCGCTGGGATCACAGTCGACGCGAGCTCGCGCACGAACGTTGGCTGTTTCAACCAATCGAGCGTGCCGAACCCGATCAAGGTAACCGTCTTTGACAACAGCGGCACGCAAATGGTGGGCACCTTGAATCTGAATCTCGCCGCGAACGCTTGGGGGCAGGCGCCGGTGACTGCGGTGGTCAGCGGCGGATATGTGCGATTCGAGCCTACGGAAGCGGCAGTCTGCTACGCGGTGGTTGTCGACAACGGTACCAACGACGGGCGCTTCATATCCGCTGCCGAATATAGGCCCTGAACGTCATCCTGAGCCGCAAAGACGGCGAAGGATCTCATCTACGAGATCCTTCGCTTCGCTCAGGATGACTGCTGCTGTGGCGGGTTGACCTTCGGCAAGCCGATCCGCCGCAGCAGATTCTCCCAGCGAGAATCAGAGTGCAGTGAGTCGAAGGCCGGCTCGATGTTGATGTTGGTGACCCGTGAAACGCGTCGCTGATATGCCTTGTCGAGCCACGCGAACGCACGATCTTTGTCGCCCGCGCGCGCGTAGAACTCGGCGATCTCGACGGGCGTCTCGACGTTGTCGGACTGCATGCGCTCGAGCAGCTCCGCCGATTTTCTGAAAAATCCCTGCGGGCCGGCGCGCCGATAAGCTGCAGCGATTTGCTCACGACCACTGGCAACCGGGCGCTTCACGCCTTCCAGTGTCTTCAGTGCACCGTCGAAATCCCCGAGGGCGAGAAGGTTCTGCGAGACGCAGTACGGCGCAGCGAGGTTCGGATCGATCTGCGCGGCCCGTCGCGAAGTTTCGATCGCTTCGCGATACCGACGCTCGTAGTACAACTGATAACAAGCCATCGTATTGATGGGCCAGGATCGGGGGTCGAGTTGCCGTGCAGTTTCAATTTCGCGCCGTGCTTCCGTCCAGCGTCCCATGCTGCGCAGGTAGTCGGCGTACCACTGGTGGCCGGTCGCGTAATTCGGATTCAGTGCGAGCGCGTGTCGGTAGTCGGCGTCCGCTCCGGCAAAATCCCAGAGATTCCGGTACTTCGTCGTGGCGAGCGAGACGAGCGCTTCGGCGTTGTTCGGGTCGAGCTGCAACGCTTTCTGCGCCGTCGACATGACTTTGGCCGTTCCTTCCGACACCGGCATGACGCCGTAGCCAACCATCACGCCGTAGGTGTTTGCCAGCCCGGCGTACGCTTCCGCGAACTGCGGGTCGCGCTCGATCGCTTCGCTGAACCACTTGATCGCATTCTGGAGACTCACTTTGTCGCGTTTGTTCCAGGCGTAGAGACCCCACAGGTATGCGTCGTACGCCTGAGGATCTCGCGTGTAACGCTGCGCGATCAGTTGGCGTCGCTC
>QHVX01000300.1 GCA_003222375.1 Acidobacteriota bacterium | reverse complement strand
TCCCGCGCTGATGACGTCATTGACGATCGCAACGCGTTTCCCGCGAAGTTCATCTCGCAACGTCCGCGGAATCTGATAGCGCACCGGGTACAAGCCGTTCGATCGGCCATCGTCGAATCGCTCCGCGTACGTGAACGCCGTCTGCAGACGTGATGCGACCATCAGCGCGACGAATGCACCCTCGACGAGCGGACCGCAGACAGCGTCGATCGAGTACGGAGTCAGGCGATCTGCCAGCTCGTACGCCAGTCGCGTCATCGGTTCCGGTCGAAGGCAGAGTCGTTCCAGATCGATCCACGTGTCGCTGTGATGGCCGGATTCATAACGAAAGTGGCCCTTGCGAATGGGGAGGAGATCGAACACGTGCGAAAGTCTATCGGAGCGTTGCGAGGTACGCCGCGAGATCGCGCGCATCGCGTTCGCCGACATTCAGATCCGGCATCGCCGTGCCGGGCCGCAGCCGCTGCGGATGTTGAAGCCACTCCGTCATCCAGATTTCATCATTGGCGAATCGGCCGGCGATGTAGCTTCGACTCGCGATCCCATCGAGAGGTGGTCCGACCTGACCACGTGGTGTCGCGCCGCCGACTGTGTGGCAACTCGGGCAACCGTACGTGCCGATCAGCGTCTTGCCGCGGTCGGGATCGCCGTGATAACCGGTCGGCGCCACATGCGCGGTATCGCTCTTCCACGCTGCGTACGTCGTCGCGACAGCAATCGCAAGCACCAGTGCTACCACGGCGGCCGAGAAGGCGAAGCATCCCTTCAGGTGATACTCGTGTGCGCTCGGGATCATTGCAACGATTCCAGGTAAGCCACGAGTTGCCGCAAAACAGCCGGATCGACGGCGTTCCGCGGCATTTCGCTTCCGGATTTGAGCGCGCGCGAATTCACGACCCACCCGCTGACAAATCCCTGTTGATTCGGCACGTTGATACTGGCGATCGTGCGGCGCGATCCGAAATGCGTCAGCTCGGGAGCGACCTTCCACGGCGATTCCGATACGCCGCGGACGACGTGGCAATATGTACAGCCGGCGCTCGCGAAGACGCGACTTCCCACATCGTCGGACTTCGCAGGAGTCATTTCATTGTCAAACCACCGCTCGAACAGCGGAGGCGGGTCGGCAATGATTCGAAGGCGGCGCCGTGACGGCGGCCAAAGACTCAGGACGACCACATCGTCGACGCCTGTACTTTCAGCGACAAAGAAAAAACTCCCATCGTGATCATTCGGGAGGAAGTCGTGTGCGCTCCATGCCGCGAAGCGCGGGCTTTTCCACGTGATCAAGACGAGCGCACCGGCGGGAACATGGATTTCGTTCGCGGTGATGAGCGCGCGCGTCCCACGGCGATACGTGAGCTGCCACCACTGCCCCATGTCGTCGATGTCGATGGTGACATTCGATCGGGGAGCGCGCCATCGCAACCATATCGAGCGCACGTCTCCGCCAATCGAAATGACGGACACAAGGACGGCAACCAGCGATACGACGATCACGCGATTTCGCCATGGCGATCGCGCGCGCGCGATACTCCACCGAAGAATTGTGAGCGACCAAGCGATGCTGGCGATGGCCACCAGCAGAAATCTCATCTACTTCGTATAGTGCTGTGCTCCTTGCAAGTGCAGTGACACATACGGTTCGTTGCCGACAACCCAACTGTCGTGCGGCGTTGCCGGAATGTAAAAGATCGACCCTGGGCACAACTCGATCTGCGTTCCGTCCGCGTACGCGGCGACGGCGCGGCCCGACAAGACAACGCCGAGGTGCTCGACGTCGCAAAGGGGCTTCTTCGCGGTTGGAGCGACGTCGACGGACCATTTCCATCCCGGCTGATACGTCGCCCTGCCGATCGTCGTGCCGTTGACGGTGACCACCTCGAAGCGGCCTTTCGGAAACTGGCGGACCTCGTCGGGCTTGTCGAAATACTTGATCAGATGCTCATGCATCACTCCAGTGTACCCATCGCGCGGGCGATGGTGTTGAAGTCCGATTCCGCGATTTCGAAGAAGCCGCGACGGAACGGGAATCCCCAGCTCTTCTTGTCGCGAATGAATTCGAGCTGTTCGATCAAAGGCTGAATCGCCGCTTCACTCGACGCAAGAAAGTTCATGCGGCGCCGCCATCCGGTTTCGGCCTCGTAGGGCGTGTCGTCGACGACCTCGCCGATAGCTGTGAACTTCTTGTCGGTGCGCGGCGAATAGAAAACGATCCGGTCTCCTTTCGCGAGCCTCTTCAGTCGCGTTTCCTTGCCGTGATCGGCCTGCGTGAAACCACCCTCGACTCCTGTTTGGACATGATCGCGTGACACGGTATTGATCCAGTAGCGCATAGTGGTTTTACCTTCCCTCGGAATCGTTTTCGACGCAAATTTTCTACACTGTGGAGAGTGATGAACGCTGAAAAGCCATTGTGCGCCCTCGTATTGACCGGCGGCGGAGCGCGGGCGGCGTATCAGGTCGGTGTTCTGCGCGCGATCGCACGCCATCTTCCCGACGCGAAATTCGACATCATCACCGGCGTCTCGGCGGGAGCCATCAACGCCGTTTTCCTCGCGTCGCGAAGCGGGCCACTCCGAGAAATCGTCGAACAACTGAATTCCGTGTGGCGCGTGCTGAGCGTCGCCGACGTCATGCGCATCGATACGCGGGTACTCGTGCGCAACGTGATCGCGTGGGGTACGAAGCTGATCTCAGGCGGCGCGCCGGTCGCTCCTCGCGTGCACGGCCTGGTCGACACGGCGCCACTCCGTAAGTTGCTCGAGCGTCTCTTTCCGCTGAACGCCGGCGGCCAAATCGCCGGACTCGCGGAGAGCATCGCGAGGCACGATCCGAGTGCGGTCGCGGTCACGACGCTCGATTACACGACCGGCAGAACGGTAACGTGGGTCGAAGGCCCCGACATTCAAATGTGGGAGCGGCCGCTGCGACGCAGTGTGCTCGCCAAGATTTCGGTCGACCACGTAATGGCCTCGGCCGCACTGCCGATCATTTTCCCGGCCGTCAAAGTCGAACGCCATTATCACGGCGACGGCGGAATTCGCCTCTCTGCCCCACTCGCACCGGCGCTGCATCTCGGCGCGACACGAATGCTGGCAATCTCTACGCACTACGAGAAAACGTTCTCGGAAGCCGACGAGCCGCAGACCATCGGCTATCCGCCGCTGGCGCAGATCCTCGGTCAGCTTGCCAACTCTGTTTTTCTCGACGTGATGGACGAAGATGCGATCCGCTTGCAGCGTTCGAATGATTTTCTCCGCGAGCTTCCGCCGCAGCGCCGCCACGGATTTCGGATCGTCGACTTCGCGAATATCCGTCCGTCTGAAGATCTCGGCAACCTGGCAGCCGGGTACGAGCCACAACTCCCCCGCTCCTTCCGCTTCCTCACCCGCAGCCTCGGTACACGCGAAACGTCGAACGCCGACTTTCTAAGCCTGCTGATGTTCGTGCCGGAGTATCTGCGCAAGCTGATCGACGTCGGCGAGGCGGACGGCGACGCGCGAAAAGACGAGATCGTGAAGCTGCTCGCTACTTGACGATCTCGAACGTGCCGGAGACCGGCCACAACTGCTTCTCGTTCGATGCGAATCCGTACATTTTGTGATCGCTGAGATAGGAAACGATCTCGACATCGGAGGAAAGCGCGAAGGTGCCGGACTGCTTCGCGCGCGACGCGTCTCCCTGCGGGACTCCATCTTTCACTTCACGAAAGACAACGCTCCCGTCGGCGCCGAAGGTGTGGTCGTAGACTTTTCCGGCGGTCGGACCTTCGGTCCACTTCCATCGGACGGTGTGACCCTTAATCGATGTGGCTGTCTGCGGCATACTCGCCTCCTGCGATGAAAATTCGTGCAGGAAGCAAGCCTTTTAGTTGACGACAAGTACTTTGCTAAGTAAAGTAGCCCGCCTGCGCCGCGTAGTCATGAGCGTTGTCCTATTGGGAATTGCCGGCATAGCGACGCTCTGGCTGGAGCATCGGAGCGAAGTCACACTGCCGGCGCCAACAGGACCATTTCCGGTCGGCCGCGCGTTGTTCGATTGGCGGGACGACCAGCGCGAGCTGCTTGTCTGGATTTGGTACCCGGCGGCGTCAGGGGCAGTGCCGGACGACTACGTCCCGGCTGCAGTCCGGCCGCCAGCGAGTCGAGGCCTTGGAGTCTTCAAACTTCTGACTCGAGATCTATCCAAGGTCCACGGACATAGTCTTCGAAACGCCGAAATGTCACCGCAACACCGATCGTACCCGGTGGTGATCATGAGAGCCGGCGCGTCTGCGCCAGTCATGAACTACTCGACGCTCGCGGAGGATCTGGCGAGTCATGGGTACGTGGTGGTGGGGTTCGATGCTCCCTATCGCACTTCGATCGTCGTTTTTCCTGACGGCCGCACCTTTGCACGGACGCCCGAGAACAACCCGGAGCTCTTTTCAGGGAAAGAGTTCACCCGTCTCGCGAACAAGCTGCTGGCTGCCTGGATCGCAGACGTCGGATTCGTTCTCGATAGGCTCGAAAAGCTGAATGCCTCGTCAGGCACGTTCACGGGTCGCCTCGACCTGACGCGCGTGGGTGTGTTTGGCCACTCCTTTGGTGGCGCGCAGGCACTGCAGTTCTGCCACGACGATCCGCGATGTAAAGCAGGAATCGACATCGACGGAGCGCCGCTGGGCAGCGTCGTTCAGACGGGCCTTACGAAACCCTTCATGTTTCTGCTGAGTGATCACAGCAATGAGACTGATGCGGAGGCCAAACAGATCATGGCGAACATCCAATCGATTTACCATCGCCTGCCGGCGAATGGAAAGTTGCTGCTCATGATCCGTGGAGCGAACCATTTCACGTTCAGCGACGACGGAGCCTTGCTCAAGAGCCATGTCTTCCGGGCTATTCTTCGCCTCTTCGGCAAGCTCGGTATCGACGGACGCCGCCAGCTCGTCGTGACGACGTACTGCGTGCACAGCTTTTTCGACGCGGAGCTCAATGGAGGGAGCATTTCACAGCTGAAAGCGCCGTCTCCGCTTTACCCGGAGATCCGGGTTCTCCGCTAGGGAGGTTGGTGCGCCCAGGCTGGATTCGAACCAGCGGCCTTCAGCTCTTTGGGGGCGGTGGGCGGTGGCGTGGGATACAATCCGCACCAAGCCCCACTAGCGCGAATCTCTCCTAGAGGTCTACCTTGACGAGACCTGGCGCGCTGACTGTCGGAAAACGAGCTTCCAATTCGAACTCGTCCTCGTGCCATTCGCGCCGTCTTGTTGGCTCTCGGCTTCTTAGCTGCGATGCCCGGTCAGCCGGCCCGGGCCGCCACATTCACCGTGAATTCCAACGCCGATGTGATTGCGACCGACGGCGTCTGCACGTTGCGGGAGGCGATCCGGGTCATCGATGGCGCCGGCGCGAATGGCGACTGCGTAGCCGCCCCGAGCGCAGACACCACCATCGACTTCTCCTTCACCGGCCTCACCATCACTCTGACCGGAGATCTGCCGGCGTTGATGCGATCCGTCACCATCAACGGCAACGGCAATTCGATCTCCGGGGCCGGCCAGTTCCGCGGCTTGTTCGCCTATGCGGGGAGCTCTGTGATCAGCAACCTCACGATCACCAATGCCAGAGCCAAGGGTGGCAGCGGAGGAAACGCGTACGGACCAGGCGGCGGGGGGGCGGGACTGGGCGGGGCTCTCTTCGTGGGAAGTACCGCCGCGGTCACGCTCAACAACGTGCATTTCATCGCGAACAGCGCAGTCGGCGGCGGCGGCGGCATCTGGCCACAAGCGACCAGCCATTTTGCGCAGGGCGCCGGCGGCGGTGGGATGGGCGGCAATGGCGGGAATGGCTGTTGTGGCGGTAGCGGCGATGGTAGCGGCGGTGGTGGTGGCGGGGTCGGCAACACAGCCAACGGAGGTGGGCGCGGACGCGGGCGGCCCTGCTGGACTCCTTTTCCGAGTTTCTGGCGGCGACTGGGGCGGCGGTGGTGCTGGCGGCGGCATGGACACGTCCGGCGGGGGCGGGGGCGTCGGCGGTCGTCAAGGCGCCGATGGCGGGGCGGGCGGCTTCGGCGGGGGCGGCGGTGGCCCCGGCGCCATAGGAGTCTCAGGTGCCCCTGTCCCTCCTTCCTCTGGCGGCTTCGGCGGGGGCGGCGGTACCTTTGCCGATGGGGGCTTCGGCGGCGGCGGCGGTGGCCTGGGAGGGTTCCCCGGTTACGGCGGCGGCGACGGCGCGCTCTGCGGCGACTCTCTTCACGACGCCACCGGCGGCGGCGCCCTGGGCGCCGGAGGGGCGATCTTCGTCATGGAGGGTGGCACCCTCACAATCGCCGGCAACTCAAGCCTGACCTCCAACAGTGTGGCGGGCGGCACACCCCCTGGTTATGCGGGAGGGTGTACGGGTTTAGCCTTCGGTAGTGCGGTTTTTCTTCAGGGAAACGGGACCTTCTCGTTCAATCCTGGCGCCGGGGAATCGCAAACCGTATCCGACGCGATCGCCGACCAAACGGGTTCCGGGGATCAGCGCGGCAGGCCGGGAGATGCGGGCAGTTACGCGCTTGTCAAGAATGGAGTCGGCACTCTCACGCTCTCAGGGCCGAACTCGTACACCGGTGCCACGACTGTCAACGCCGGCGTGCTTCGAGTCACCGGCAGTCTCTCGCCAGCGAGTGCGATCAGCGTCAACAACACGGCGACCCTGGCCGGCACGGGAAGTGTCGGTCCGGTCACGGTCAGCAGCGGAGGTACGCTGGCTCCCGGCAACAGCGCGGGGATGATCAACAGCGGGAATTTGACGCTGACCGCCGGCAGCACGCTTGCGGTCGAGATCAATGGTCTAACAGCCGGTTCGCAATACGATCAGGTCAACGTCACCGGCAGCGTCAACCTCGGCGGCGCGACCCTGAGCCTTGCGCTGGGATTTACGCCTCCCAGCGGCGCGCTCTTCACCACGATCAACAACGACGGCGCCGATGCAGTCATCGGGACGTTCGCGGGACTTCCCGAGGGAGGCATCATCGCGTCAGGCGGACGGCAGTTCCGCGTCAGCTATGTGGGTGGAAGCGGGAACGACGTGACGCTCACCGAGCAGGAGGCCGATCTGGCCGTGACGAACAGCGGCCCGCTGACGGTGACAGCCGGCAACAACATTACTTATAGCGTAACCATCACGAACAACGGCCCGAGCGACGCGCAGAGCGTGACCCTCACAGACGCGCTGCCGGCCGGGACGACGTTTGTTTCCGAAGCGCAGACGTCGGGTCCATTGTTCAATTGCACGCCTGCAGTGAGCTGCAGCATCGCGACTCTCGCTTCCGGCGCCTCGGCGACGTTCACACTCGTGTTCAAAGCAGGCGCGAACCTTACCAACGGCTCGACGCTCTCAAACACAGCGACCGCATCGTCTTCGATCACCGATCCGAACCCGGGCAACAACAGCACTACGTCGAACGTGACGATCAACACTTCGGCCGATGTGGCGGTGACGAAGAGCGGACCGGCGACGGTCGTAGCAGGCAACAACATTACTCATAGCGTCACCGTCACAAACAATGGCCCGAGTGACGCGCAGAGTGTGACGCTCACCGCCGCGCTGCCCGCGGGAACGACATTCGTCTCCGAAGGGCAGACGTCGGGTCCATCGTTCAGTTGCACGCCTGCGGTGAGCTGCAGCATCGCGACTCTCGCTTCCGGCGCCTCGGCGACGTTCACACTCGTATTCAAAGCAGGCGCGAACCTTTCCAACGGATCGACGCTCGCAAACACAGCGACCGCATCGTCTTCGATCACCGATCCGAACCCGGGCAACAACAGCGCCACGTCGACCGTGACGATCAACACTTCAGCCGATGTGGCGGTGACGAAGAGCGGACCGGCGACTGCCGCAGCAGGCAGCAACATTACTTATAGCGTCACCGTCACAAACAACGGCCCGAGTGACGCGCAGAGCGTGACGCTGACCGACGCACTGCCGGCAGGAACGACGTTCGTGTCCGAGGCGCAGACAGGTCCGGCGTTCGACTGCACGAACCCGAGCGTCGGCGCAACCGGCTCGGTGAGCTGCAGCATCGCCACCCTTGCTTCGAATGCGTCGGCGACGTTCACTCTGATCTTCAAAGTCGGTGCGAACGTCGCCAGCGGAGCGACACTGACTAACACGGCGTCGGCCACCTCTCCCACGGATTCGACACCGGGCAACAACAATCAGTCCACTTCGGCTACGGTGAATACCACCGCCGATCTCACTGTGACGAAGAGCGGGCCGCTGAGCGCGCCGGCGGGCAGCAACATCACTTACAGCGTCACGATTACCAACAACGGCCCGAGCGATGCGCAGAGCGTGACGATGACCGACGCGCTTCCTGCGGGAACGACCTTCGTTTCTGAAGCGCAGACGTCCGGTCCGACGTTCAACTGCACGCCTACGGTAAGCTGCGGTATCGCGACCCTCCCTTCCTCTGCCTCGGCAACATTCACTCTGATCTTCAAAGTTGCTGCGAACGTAACGGCCGGAGTGATAAACACGGCCTCGGCAGCTTCTGCCACCACTGATCCGACGCCGGGCAACAACAGTCAAACAGTTTCGACCAGCACAGGCGGCTCGGCCGATCTGGTCGTGACCAACAGCGCGGCGGCAGCGGTCATCGCGGGCAACAACATAAGCTACACAATCACT
>QHVX01000299.1:3858-4401 GCA_003222375.1 Acidobacteriota bacterium | reverse complement strand
TTGTTGTTCTCAGTCAGGGAAAATTGTGGGGGCCACGCGAAGCAGTGGCGCTCATGGCGCAGCGGGCGGTCGAGCGCGTCCACCGACAGCAGTTCTTCCATCGGACCGCAGACTTCAGCGAGGACGAGTTGATGCTGCTGCGTTTTCTGCACGAGGGTTTGTCAAACAAAGAGATCGCCAATCGCCTGCAGATCTCCGAGGTGACCGTGAAGGCGCGATTCGGAAGGTTGTACAAACGGTTTGGCGTCGCCACGCGGCTGCAACTTCTTTCCGCGGCGATCAAGCAGGGCCTGGTTGTCGGGTGACTACACGTCGGCGTCGGGTACCAAATCGGTCGTCAATTCATCGAGACTGCACATCCGGATGGCTTCGAGTTGCGGCTCAAACTCGCGCGCGCCAATGATGACGGCGGTCGTCCCATCCTTTGAAATCTCATAGCAGATCGCGAAGGGGGGCACGATCAATCCATCCGGCAGACGATAGGTTTTTTCGCTGGCCAGGCGGCGAATGTTGCGTCCGTTCTTCGCGACGGAGGGGAGGTCG
>QHVX01000299.1:0-3853 GCA_003222375.1 Acidobacteriota bacterium | reverse complement strand
GCCGACCGCTGCCCCTTCCGAAATCGAAGCACGGTCTTCGAATGACGGATCAACATCCACTTTCCAGGCGCGGGGCGGAGGCATTTGGCCGTTCTTCCGTAAGGAAGGATATTAGCGATCTGTATGTTATTTGTGAAGCAAAACGGCGTCTTTGTTACAGCAAAGTGACGATTGACAGCCATACAAAGTATGTCTATGGTAGCGGAAGGAGGACCGCATGCCGAGACACGACAACGCGAAAAAGTTCATGTCCGAAAAACGATCGAGCCCTGAACAGTCGATCCCGGTGGTGCGAACAACTGTGAATCTGACACCCGACGCAATCGAAGCAGTCCGCCAAATGGCCAAAGAGCGAGGCACGACGGTCGCCGACGTGATCCGCCGCGCCATCTGGATCGAAAAATATCTTCACGACACCTTGAAGGCCGGCGGCAAGGTGCTGCTGGAGGACTCTGATCACGGCGTGCGGGAGCTCGTGATTCGGCCGCTCGCAAAGATCGTCGGAGTCGAGGACACCAGTCATGAATCTCCGGTGCCCATCGAGCCGCCGCCCGTCATTGTTCTACGGACAGTAGAGCAACAACGCGAAGAAAAGCGCGGTGAGATCGCCCTCCTTCTCGTCCGTCTTCTCGCCGGCCTCGGCGCCGGCGCGCTCGCTCTCCTCGCCTCCGCCGGCTGGCTCAAGCTCGATATCGCGAACATCAAAGAAATCCTGACGGTCGTTTTCCCTTCCGTCGTCGCCCTGGTCGGCACGGTGATCGGCTTCTATTTCGGCGGACGCGCGGATCGGGGCACATCTCGTGCACGCTGAGGCGTTGCCGTGCGCCAGCTGAAGCAGCGACTCGACGTTCAAGTCCGCGCGCGAGGCGACGTCCATCGCGTCACGCTCCTCGGACGTTGCCGCCCGGATGGGATGTGGGAAGCTCGCCTGCGATTCGAACCTCGCGCCAGCAGCGGCGTCGCCCTGACCACGCCGGTCGAATCGACACAGTCCAACGAGCAATCGTTGGTGCGATGGGCCGAGCATCTCGGCACCGCTTTCTTTGATGGAGCGTTCGAACGGGCACTGGCGTCGACGGAGCGCAAAGGGCCGCCGCGTCCGGTCAAAGGCAAGATCGCCGGCACCACGCGCGTGAATCCTAGGTCTGTCGAGCGGCGCGTCCTGGAATGCTTCAAAAAAACTGGCGCATCGACGTTGAACCGCGAAGCGTTCTTCGAGCAGATCGACGATTTCTCCAACGCCGACGTCGTCCGCGCCATCGAGGCGCTCGAACGCGCGCGCGTCGTGCAGCGGTTCACCGAGCGCGGCGCCGCCTGGGTGGCTCTGACGGCGAAGGCAGAAGCAGCGAAAGCGCGCAAGCAGTCGCCCTAGCCGGTCACGGCCCCGCTAGCTGAGGACTCGAATGACGATCAGAACGAGAATGATCACGAGAAGGATGTGAATCAGTTTCCCGGTCTGAGGAATTCGGGGGATGCGGCGAGGCCCGAAATAGCCCAGCAGCCAGAGAACCAGCAAGACGACGATCAGAAGTTCCAGCACGTCGCAATGCGCTCTTGCAACGTCGGCGCCTTGTGACCGGCATCACCACCGCCGCGCCAGTCAGGAGTACAACTGTTGCAGGGAATGCCTTCAGCGCAACACCATGCCCATCAAAGGAGTGCCTCGACTGCCGAACGAATCGGTCGCCGGCGCGATCATCGAATGCGCGACCGATGCAATCGTCACCATTGACGATAAGAGCACCATTCTCTCGGCGAACAACAGCGTCGATCGAGTTTTCGGCTACTCGCCTCGCGATCTGATCGGAAAGAGCCTCACTGTTCTCATGCCGCCCGAGTTGCGTTCACGGCATCTTGCGGCGATGGCGCGTTTTCAGGAGTCGGGAGCCAAGAGCTTTCCCTGGCAGGCGGTACGGCTGCCCGGCCAGCGAAAGGACGGAACGGTCATCGAGCTGGAGATCTCGTTCGGAGAATTCACGGACAATGGCTCGCGCCGGTTCGTCGGCATCATCCGCGATGTCACCGAGCATGTCGTGTCGGAAAGGAAAATGCGGGAGGGTGAAGCGCGTTATCGCGACCTTTTCGAGAATTCCCCGCTCGGCCACCACAGCCTCGGACCCGATCGGCAGTTCAGCGCCGTCAACACCGCGTTTCTCGACATTCTGGGATATAGCAAAGAAGAGCTGATCGGTCGCAAATCGCTCCGCGATATCTTGGCGTCGAGTGATGCCGAACGCTTCGACAGACATTGGGACGTCCTGGAGCGCGGTGGCGCAGTGGACAATGTTGCCTACACCATCGTTCGAAAGGATGGCAGCCCGCGAAGTGTCCTGATCTCCGCCTCCGCCGCGCGCGACGAAGCGGGACGCATCATGACCACACGCGGAACGATGCTCGATGTGACGCAGTTGCGCCGCGCCGAAGAAAGCGTGCGGCGGATCAGTGAACGGTATCGTTCGCTCGTCGATCACAATCTGGCCGGCGTCTACTTCACTCGAGCCGACGGTTCTGTTTTCGATTGCAACGACGCTTTCGCACAAATCCTCGGATTCGCATCGCGTGAAGAGCTCCTGGCCTCTTCACCGTCGGACTTCTACGTCCACACGACCGATCGCGATGCCCTATTGGCCCGACTGCAGACGGAGAGATTCGTTACCGGGATCGAGAGCACATTTCGTACGCGCGATGGAGCTTCCAAATGGGTTCTGCAGAATCTCGCGTGGATGAGCCGTCCGGGAGAGGAACCACGCATTGAGGCGAGCGTTTTCGATATCACCTCACGAAAGATGGCCGAAGACCGTCTGAACTACCAGGCACGCCACGACAGCCTCACCGGGCTGCCTAACGCCGCCATGTTCGAAGAGCGCGTCCGCCACGCCATTGACGCCGCCAGGAACACGCGCCGGCACACCGCTGTGCTCTATCTCGATCTCGATGGATTCAAGCTGATCAACGACACTCTCGGCCATCACATCGGAAATGATCTTCTGCAACTGATCGCCTCGCGCCTCAAATCGGCGCTGCGGCAGGAGGATATGGTGGCGCGGCTGGGAGGCGACGAATTCACCATCGTTGCTCCTGCGATTCGATCAGCGGACGACGCTGCCAGGATCGCAGAAAAAATCAGCAGGATCTTCGCCGAGCCGTTCCTGCTGGCCGGCCGTGAGGTCTCCATCAGCGTCAGCATGGGCATCGCCGTCAGTCCCGCCGACGGCGAAGATCCCGAAACGCTGCTGCGCAATGCGGACATTGCGATGTACAGGGCCAAGGAGATCGGCCGAAACACATATGTCTTCTGTTCGAAATCCGGCAGCCGCCGGGCATTGGAACGCATGTCGCTGGAAACTGATCTGCGCGGCGCACTCGGCCGCCACGAGTTGCAGTTGTACTTCCAACCGCAGATCGAGGCCGGTACCGGGGCCGTTATCGCGGTCGAGGCGCTGCTGCGGTGGCAGCATCCCAGCCGCGGTCTCATTCTTCCGAACGAATTCATCTCGATTGCCGAGGAGTCGCGCCTGATTGTTCCGATCGGCGAATGGGTGCTGCGGGAAGCCTGCCGGCAGGCCGCGAAGTGGAACCGATCCGCCCCGCTGCGCGTCTCCGTCAATCTCTCCCCCAGGCAGTTCTCCGATGAACGATTCCTCCAGATCATCCAGGAGATATTGCGCGAGACCGCGCTCAGTCCCGAATTGCTCGAATTGGAGATTACCGAGGGGGCGGCGATGCAGAATCCGGAGGAAGCGCTGGAGACGCTGCGTGCACTCAAGCGCCTCGGCGTGCGCATCTCCATCGACGATTTCGGCACCGGCTACTCGGCGCTCAGCTACTTGACACGTTTCCCGCTCGACGCCTT
>QHVX01000303.1 GCA_003222375.1 Acidobacteriota bacterium | reverse complement strand
CCAGAGCCAAAGGAATGGCGCCCGGGGCGAAGGCGCACGAATTCCTTGCGACGGGCGACCCCGCGATGGACCTCAACAGCAAACAAAATGATCTTGCACCGCTCGGAGTTGTCGCCGATAACAACTCGTGGGGTTACTCGCTCGGATGGCAGCCGAATACAACGAGTGGTCCGCCGGAGGTGTGGTGGGGCAGTGAGGACCTCTTTGGCGGCTACGACGGCGTCTACACGGGAGGTTTCGATTCGACTGCGATCAAGACGCCGGTCATCTTCGTGCACTCGGCCGGCAATGACGGTAGCGAAGGAGTGGCGCCGGTGTCACCGCCCTGGTTTGAGCACGCACATGTCGACGACAACACCGGCGACATCATCAAGAACCAGATTTTTTGTTACTCGCAAAACGGCAGCGGCACCGATTGTCCGACGCCAACGTGTTCGGCCGGATCGACGCACTGCGAGATAGTGCATCACCCGACCTACGGCCCATTCGGTACGATGGGCCTGACCTCGTCCGCAAAAAACGTGATCGCCGTCGGCGCAGTCGACAGCATGGGCACGATCGCGTACTTCAGCTCCCGCGGTCCGGCGCGAGATGGTCGCGTCAAGCCCGATATCGTCGCGAAGGGCGTCAATCAGTTGTCGACCGTGCCCAACGGGTTCTACACCACGCTGCAGGGGACATCGATGTCGTCGCCGGTGATCACCGGCATGATGGCGTTGTTCGTCGAGCAGTGGCGGAAGACGTTTGGCGGACAGAATCCCGATTCTGAAACGCTCAAAATTCTTCTCATCGCCGGCGCCGACGACCTCGGCAATCCCGGTCCGGACTACACCTACGGCTTCGGTCTCGCGAACGCGCAAGCGTCAGTCGATCTGATTCGTTCCGACAACAAGACCGGCTCGCGCATTCGCAGCGGCGACATCTCACAGAGTCAGCAGATCGAGACGACCATGGCGATCAATGCGACACAGAATGTTCGCGTCGTCATCGGCTGGCTCGACCCCGACGTCTTTCCAGCCGGCAACGAGACGGGATCGAAGACGCTCGTCAACGATCTCGATGTCAAAGTCATCGATCCGAGTGGCAACGCGATTCTTCCCTACGTGCTCGATCCAATGAATCCGGATGCAACTGCGACGCGCGGACCCAACAGCGTGGACAATGTCGAAGAAGTCGAGATCAGAAACGCGGCTCCCGGCACCTATCGCGTGGTAGTGACCGGAACGACCATCG
The DNA here is from genome assembly GCA_003222375.1 of Acidobacteriota bacterium. Classification (GTDB taxonomy): domain Bacteria; phylum Acidobacteriota; class Thermoanaerobaculia; order Gp7-AA8; family Gp7-AA8; genus Gp7-AA10. Next base: position 2,166 of record QHVX01000303.1, on the reverse strand, counting down.
CAAGCGGTTCGACGCAGCACTACGTCCTGATCGCAAATGGCCAATTGGGGGCGACCGCCGCTGCCTGCACCGATCTTTTCGAGCCGAACGATACTGAAGCGTCGGCCTTCGGATCGCTCGCCAGCGGGCAGCAAATCCGCGCCAAGACCTGCACGAGCACCGACGTCGACTTCTACCGCATCAACGTGACGGCCGCCGGCCCGCTATCGATTGCGATCACCGCGACAGATACTCCCATTCGCGTGACGTTATCGGGCAACGGCATCACGCCGGTGGTCACGAACGTGGCCGCGGGCTCGAGCGGTTCGGTCGGCACGCAGGTGACGTCGCCGGGAACGTACTTCGTGAAGGTGGAACCGGCGGGGACCATCGGCGCGAACGCCAGCTACACGCTCACGCCGACCTACAGCTTCTCGATTCCGCCGAGGAGACGAACCTCGCGGCACTAGTTGAATGTCATCCCGAGCGTAGCGAGGGAGCGGTGTGGGCGGGAGGCACGAACCTGCAGAATCGCACCGCCCGGCACACACCGATTCCTCCCCCTCGCTTCGCTCGGCGTCGGAATGACACGTGTGCCACAATCGAAGCGACATGCCTTACAAAACCCTCCTCGTCGAGGAGAGTGACGGCGTTCTGCTGGTCACGCTGAACCGGCCCGAAGTTCACAATGCATTCAACGATGAGCTGATTGGCGAGGCCGTCGAGGTCTTTCGCGGTGTTGGTCAGCGGAGCGTTCGCGCAGTCGTGCTGCGCGGCAGCGGCTCGAACTTTTGCGCCGGGGCAGATCTGAACTGGATGTCGGGGATGCTCAACTATTCGCGCGACGAGAACGTCCGCGATTCATCGAACCTCGCGCGCATGTATGCCTGCATCAACGAATGCGACATTCCGGTCATCGGCCGCATTCAGGGCGCGGCCATCGGCGGCGGCGTCGGCCTGGTCGCGGTCTGCGACATTGCCATCTGCACGCGCGATTCGAAATTCGGTTTGGCAGAAGTGAAGCTCGGGATCCTTCCCGCCGTGATCTCGCCCTACGTGATTGCGAAAATCGGCCAGACGCATGCTCGCGCATTGTTTCTCACCGGCGAGCGCTTCCACGCGGAACGCGCGCTTCACATCGGACTGGTGCATCGGACGGTCGACGATTCGGCAGCGCTCGATCCGGCAATCGATGAGGTCATCGCGCAGATCAAGACAGCAGGACCGCAGGCTGTGCGCGAATGTAAAAAGCTGATCGCGCATGTCGCCAGTCATGATCTGATCGACGCCGTCCCGTACACGATCGAAGCGATCGCCACGCGCCGCGTTTCGGAGGAGGGGCAGGCGGGGATGAAGGCGTTTCTGAAAAAAGAGAAGCCTCCTTGGACTTCCGAAAACTGATCGTCCCCAATCGCGGCGAGATCGCGGTGCGAATTGCGCGCGCCTGTCGCGAGCTGCGCATCGCGTCGGTGCTGGCTTACGTCGAAGGCGACGACATCCGATACACGCGAAGCTTTTTCGATGAGGCCGTGCCGATCTCTGCATATCTGGATGTCGGCGCAATCATCGATGCGGCGCGAAAGTCCGGCGCTGATGCGGTACATCCAGGCTACGGATTTCTTTCCGAGCGCGCCGAGCTGGCTGCGGCCTGCGAAGACGCGAAGATCACATTCGTCGGCCCGAAGTCGTCGTCGATCGCGGCCATGGGATCGAAATCGCATGCGCGACACCTCATGCAGCGCCTCGGCGTTCCGATCGTTCCCGGCTACGCCGGCGACGATCAATCGAACGCGACTCTGGCACACGAAGCCGAGCGCATCGGGTTTCCGATCCTCGTCAAAGTCTCCACGGGAGGGGGCGGGAAGGGAATGAAGATCGTGCGGGCGGCGTCGGAGCTCGAGGCATCGCTCGATTCGGCGCGCCGCGAGGCGATGAAAGCGTTCGGCAACGATCGCCTGCTGCTCGAGCGGTACATCGAACAGCCGCGACACGTCGAGTTTCAAATTCTCGGCGATGCGAATGGAAACGTCATTCATCTGTTCGAACGCGACTGCTCGATTCAACGCCGCTATCAAAAGATCGTCGAGGAGTCGCCCGCGCCGCATTACGCCGACAAATTGCGCCAGAAGATGGCCAGGGCTGCCGTGGCGGCGGCGGAGGGCGTCGAGTATCGCAATGCGGGAACGG
>QHVX01000293.1 GCA_003222375.1 Acidobacteriota bacterium | reverse complement strand
CCGATGGTGCGTGGGCGCGATGGATCTTCGCGTTCGTCAAACGGCCTCGGGACCTCGTCGCGCGCGTCCGTCGATCGCTGAAGCCGGGCGGCATTCTGGTGTTGCACGAATACATCGATTATGGCGCCTGGCAGGTGAGTCCGCGCTCGGCGGCGCACGCGGAGTTCGTTCAGATCGTGATGAAGAGCTGGCGCGAGAGCGGCGGCGAGCCTGATGTCGGACTCGATCTCCCGCGCTGGCTCACCGAATCGGGATTCGAAATCCGGTCGCTGCTTCCGATCGTCGACGTTATCCGCCCGACCGACTTCACGTGGCAATGGCCGCGAACATTTCTCGAGATCGGAGTCGAACGCCTCCAGGACCTCGGCCAGGTCACGGAGTCGCAGGCGGCGGCGATCCGGCAATCATTCGCGGATGTCGAGGCGTCGCCGTACGCGCTGATGGTCACGCCGATCGTTTTGGAAATCATCGCGATCCGCCGGTGACACCGGGCAGGCGTTTTGCCTGCTGCTCAGCTCGAAGGAGTTGTACATGCGCCGAGCTGTCGTCGTGCTGATCGTTTTGATGATCGCCTGCAAGGAAAAACCACAACCTGCAGAAACTCAGACAACGGGAAACGCCACCGATCGCTCGCCAGTGACTGGAACGACCGGCACGGGCGAGCCGCGAAAACTCTCTACGGAAACCGCAGCGGCGGCGACGGAGCTCGGCACGACGACAGTCGCAGGTCCGGTTACATCGACCGAAGTCGTCCACGCCAAGGCGAAGACGAAAACAACTACAAATAAGAAGACGCATTAATGCGGCTATTTATTGTTCTGCTGGCAGTGGGGCTCGTCGCATGCCCCGGGAGTCGCCGCGGAGAAGGGATGAATCTGATTACGCCGCCGTCCAGGGAGCTCCCGAGTCAACGGATTAAAACTGTCGCGACGCAGCAGATTCAGGTCCAGCTCACCGAATACGAAATTCGGTTGCCCGACACCTTGCCGGCAGGACATCAGACACTTCACATCGCAAACGCCGGAAAGCTGAATCACAACTTCGCGATCGAGGGGAACGGTGTCTCGCAAAAACTCGCATCCGATCTCACGCGCGGCGACAGCACGGAACTCGGCATCGATCTGAAACCGGGCACGTACGTCGTCTATTGTCCCGTCGATAAGCATCGCGGCCGCGGAATGGAACGCACGATCACGGTTCACCAGTAGCCGCGCGAATCGGAAAACATCTCCGCGTACACCCGCCGCGCCCACCCGCGCTTGCCATGCTCCGCGCCGCCGAGCCACTCCTGGATTGGCAGCGTGAATCCGGTCTTGCGGCGCTGCCGGACGGCGGGTGGGAGTGGCGGGCGGGGGGTGGCGGCGAGGATTTGTTTGCCGCGGCCCTTGCGATGCACGAGCAGCGGCGCGAGCCGGCGCAGCAAATGCGCGTCGACCAGCGGGACGCGGACTTCGAGCGAATGCGCCATGCTCGCCCAATCCATGTCGCGCAGCAGTTGCGTGCGCAAGTAGAACGATGACTCCAGCGCCACCACGCGCGCGTACGGCGTTCCGGGATCGGGGGTGATCGCGTTTTCGATGAGGCCGAGGAGATTGAGGCGTTGCAGGCCTTCGCGGGTGATTTCGGGATCGAGAATGTTGTGCAGCTCCGAGGCCAGAAAGCGTCCGCGTTTGACAAAATATGCGCCGGCGTAACTCGATCCGTATCGCACGATCTCACCCATCTTCGGACTGATGTGGCGCGAGCGCCTGACGAGCATCGAGTTGAGCTCCGCGATCAGGTTGCCCAGATGGGGAATCCGCGCGAGCAAACTTGTCACAGGGATCCATCGTGGGATGTCGCGAAATGATGTGTATCCGCCGAACAGCTCGTCGCCGCCTGTCCCCGAAAGCGCGACTTTGAGTCCCATCTGCGCAGCGGCCTTGCTGATGAAGTAGCTGTTGAGGCCATCGACCGTCGGCTGATCCATCGCGTCGAACACGCGCGGCAGCTCGCGCTTGAACTCATCGTGCGTCAGATCGCGGATCGTGTGCGGCACGCCGTACTGCGCCGCCACCTGCGCCGCGAGGGGCGCTTCGTCGTTGACGCGTCCGCGATACTCCGCGAAGCGCAGCGTCATCGTCTGCAAGTCGCTCGCGCCACTTTCGCGCGCCAGCGCGACGATCGATGTCGAATCGATTCCGGCCGAGAGAAAAGCGCCGACCGGGACGTCTGACACCATGTGGTACTTCACCGACTCGAGCACGGCGTCGTGGACCGCGGTCTCGCGGTCTTCTGGTTGCGCCGTTTCGAGGCCGGCTCGCAGCGTCTCCGCAATCGAGAAATATTGAACGGGCTCGCGAGCGCCTTTCGCATCGACGAAACAGTACGAGCCGGCAGGAAGAGAGCGAATCGCGCGATACATCGTGAACGGCTCGGGCACCGTCCCGCGCAGAAAAAATCCGACCGCGCCGGCGGAATCGAATTGATTCGACACGCGACCGCTCGCGATCAGCGCGCGCACCTGACTCGCGACGCGCACCGTCGCTCCGTCGTCGGCGTAGTACAGCGGCTTGATGCCGTAGGGATCGCGCGCCAAGAGCAGCCGTCGTTTCGACGAATCCCACAGCGCGAACGCGAACATCCCGCGAAGATCGCCGAGCATTTCTGCCCCGCGCGCCGCGTAGAGCTGCAGCAGCACCTCGGTGTCCGATTGGGAGGTGAAGCCCACGCCGCTCGATTCGAGCTGCGACCGCAGCTCGCGATAGTTGTAGATCTCGCCGTTGAACACGATCACGTTCTGCCCGCGGCACATCGGCTGCGCGCCGCCCGGCGACAGATCGATGATCGCCAGCCGGCGATGGCCGAATCCGACCCGGCCGTCGGGCGACATCCACATGCTCGAGGCATCCGGACCGCGGCTGCGCATGCACTCGCGCGTGACGATGATCTCCTGCTCATCGATCGGCGGCGCGTGATCGCGATAGGCGAAGATGGCATTGATGCCGCACATCGCGAGCTACTTTACAATGCGCGCCCATGAAACAATCGCTGGCACTGCTTACGGTCGCGATCACGACCGCGCTCTACGCTCAAACCACCAACGACAAGCCGATCCTCGGATTCACATCCGCAAATGCCGCGAAGGAACACGCGCTGGAAGCGCAGTTCGACGCGAAGATGAATCGCGACGACCTCCGCACCTGGCTGCAGCGTCTCAGCGCACGTCCGCATCACCTCGGATCGGATTACGACCGGCAGAACGCGGAGTTCATCGCGTCCCTCTTCCGCTCGTGGGGATACGACACTGCGATTGAAGAATTCCAGGTCCTCTTCCCCACGCCTCGCAAGCGGCTCGTCGAGCTGATTGGGCCCGAACATTTCACCGCCAAACTCTTCGAGCCTCCGATTTCGGAGGACGCGACATCCGGTCAGACCAGTGAGCAGTTGCCGGTCTACAACGCCTACTCGATCGACGGCGACGTCACCGGCGATCTCGTCTACGTGAATTACGGCATCCCCGCCGACTACGAAGAGCTCGAGCGCCGCGGCGTCGACGTCAAAGGAAAAATCGTGATCGCACGCTACGGCGGATCGTGGCGCGGCATCAAACCGAAAGTCGCCGCGGCTACTACCAGGGCGATGTCTATCCGAAGGGCGCGTATCGCAACGAGAACGGCGCACAACGCGGATCGGTGCTGGACATGCCGATCCATCCCGGCGAGCCGCTGACGCCGGGCGTCGGCGCGACGGCGAACGCAAAACGTCTCGACCGAAAAGATGTCGACGTTTTCACGAAGATCCCGGTGCTCCCGATTTCGTACAGCGATGCCGAGCCGCTGCTGCGCAATCTCGGCGGTCCGGTCGCGCCCCCCGACTGGCGTGGCGCTCTTCCCGTCACCTATCACCTCGGTCCCGGTCCCGGGCGCGTTCACATGCAGCTCGAATTTGATTGGAAGATGGTTCCGGCGCGCGACATCATCGCGCGTTTGCCGGGAAGCGATCGCGCCGATCAGTGGATCATGCGCGGCAATCATCACGATGCCTGGGTCAACGGCGCGAGCGATCCGCTGAGCGGTCAGGTAGCCATGCTCGAGGAAGCGAAAGCGATCGGCGAGCTCGCGAAATCCGGTTGGCGTCCGCATCGCACGATCATCTATTGCGCCTGGGACGGCGAGGAAGAAGGACTTCTCGGATCGACGGAATGGGCCGAGCAGCATGGCGACGAGCTGCTGCAGCACGGCGTTGTGTACATCAATTCCGATTCGAATGGGCGCGGTTTTCTCGGTGCCGGCGGCTCACATTCGCTCGAGCGTCTGATGACGCAGGTCGCCCGCGACGTGAACGATCCCGAGCGCAATGTCTCGGTGCTCGAACGGCTCCGCGATCGCCAACAGGTGCTGGCGCATTCAGCGGAGGATCGAAAAGAGACCCGCGAGCGGACGCTGATCCGCCTCGATGCGCTCGGATCAGGTTCCGACTACACGCCGTTCCTGCAGCACACCGGCGTTGCGGCGATGAACATCGGATACGGCGGCGAGGATGGTGGCGGTTCGTATCACTCGATCTACGACTCGTTCGATCACTACACGCGCTTCGGCG
>QHVX01000292.1 GCA_003222375.1 Acidobacteriota bacterium | reverse complement strand
CGAAACCGCCATGCCCTTCGACAGCAGCGCCAAAACGAAGAACGCGAAGGTCAGCCAGAATTTCTTTCTGACATAAGCGATCAACGCCGCGACGTAGAACAATCCGCACAAGACGTCTTTGCGCTCGGCGATCCAGACCACAGATTCGACGCGCAGCGGGTGGATCGCCCAGATGAGCGCCCCGACGAATGCAGGAAACTGCGATCCGCTCAGCTCCACGATCAGAAAAAAGAGCAGGATGGCGGTGATCGCGTGAAGCACAACGTTCGTCGCGTGCAACCCAATTGGATTGCGGCCAGAGATCGCGAAACTGAGCATCGTCAGTGGATGGAAATTTCCCATCACATAGGTTGTGAAAACCGGCGTGCGCAGGTAGATGTCGTCGTCCCAGTTCGTGATGCCGGCGCTGTACGCCGGCGCAAAGACCACCAGGCACGTTGCGGCCAGCAGCGCGGCGTAAATAGCATTTCGACGCAATGCGGCAACGATACTGCAGTATTTTGTGCCTGATACTCGCGCGCATGCAGCGTCACGTCGCCCTCGCCCCCCTCACCACCCTCGGCATCGGCGGGCCCGCGAAGTTTTTCGTGGAAGCGCGCAGCGTCGATGCGGTGCGCGACGCGGTCGATTGGGCAAAGTCGAATGGCGAGCCGCTTTTGGTCCTCGCGGGAGGCAGCAACGTGCTGATCGCCGACGAGGGCTTCAACGGACTCGTACTGCATCTCGATCTTCGCGGCATGAACGTCGAGAAAAACGGAACCGTGAAGGCCGCGGCGTCCGAACCGTGGGACCAACTCGTGGCGACGGCCGTCGCAAAGAATCTTGCGGGCGTCGAATGCCTGTCCGGAATTCCGGGCTCGACCGGCGCCACGCCGATTCAGAATGTGGGCGCGTACGGGCAGGACGTCAGCGAGACGATCGTTGCTGTCGACGTCTACGATCGCGCCACCGGCCGCCTGACATCGCTCAGCAATGCCGACTGCCGCTTCGAGTATCGCGACAGCATCTTCAAACACGAAGCGAGAGATCGCTACATCGTTCTGTCAGTGACGTTTCAACTGCGGCCGGACGGACCACCCTTACTTCGTTATCCGGAACTGCAGGACTTCGCGGGCGACGACGCCGATTTGCAGCAGGTCCGCGATGCGGTCATCGCGATCCGCCGCCGCAAAGGGATGGTCATCGATCCCGCCGACACCGACACGCGAAGCGACGGTTCATTTTTCATGAATCCGATCGTGTCCGCCGACAAGCTGGCGCAGCTCGGGGAAATGCCGCATTTCCCCGCCGGCGGAAAAATCAAGCTTTCGGCAGCGTGGCTGATCGAGCATGCCGGATTTCACAAGGGCTTCGTCCATGGAAACGTCGGCATCTCATCGAAGCACACGCTTGCGATCATCAATCGCGGCGGCGGTACCGCTCGCGAAGTCCTCGAGCTCGCTCGGATGATTCAGGATCGAGTGCACGAAAAGTTCGGCGTGGAGCTGCAGCCCGAGCCGAACTTCATCGGTTTCGACCGGACCCCTGATCGAACACCCGCTTGATCGTGGCCAGCGGCACGCTGCGCTCGAGGTATTCCCACACCGCCAGCACGTCTTCCGGATATTTCATCAGCTCCGCGCTGCTGGCGGTGCGACCGTCGCGCAGCGCGAAATACGCGCGGCTGTACCACTTGTGGGCCTCATCGAAATTCTCCTTCAGCCGCGCGCGGGCATGCTGGATGAGCAGCACCTGGTCGGGCGAAATGTCGGATTCGGTCGCGACTTGCCGCACGATCGGTTTGCCGGCCTTGTCCTGTTCGCGTTCCTCGATCCGCTTTCGTTTTCGATTGAGCGACTCATCGTCGCGCTCGATTACGCCGTAGTCGGTAAGCACCTGCATCGTTTGAGGGAAATTTCCGGCGCCCTCGTCGAACCGCAATCCGGACCGATAGAGATATTTTCCGAATTCGTTCGGCGTCTTGGAGAGACGACTCCACACGACGAATGCGTGAAGGCTCACCGAGACGTCGGCGCGCTTGAACCACAGCCGCCCTTTCGTTGCCAGACGCAGCGGCTGCGCGTGCTCGACCTGCGCCCCTTCCTCCGCGACGTCGATGAGCGTGACTTCGGCGGCGCCGAAGCTGCCTGAGAGTTTCTGTTTGACGCGAAATCGTTCTCTACCGCGCAGATCTTTGACGTCTGGTTCCATTGCTGCTTTCTTCGACGTAAGGCTGAAGCTTTTCCCGAAGCATATTCGGGACGGGCGTTGGCGCGAGCTGTCCCTTTTTTACCGTCACCAGCACATATTTGCCAGTGGCGACGATCACATCAGAATTCTCTTTTCGGTGCACCTCGAAATTGAGGTGGATCGAGCTGCGCCCGATCTTTCCGAAGAATGCTTCCACGACCAGCAGCTCGTCGAGCGTGACCGGATGAAAAAAATCGCATTCGACGTGCACGCGCGGGAGCCAGATGCCGAGGTCTTCGAAAAGCGTGCGGTACGAAAGGCCGCATGACCGAAACAGCTCAACCTCGGCCAACCCGAAGAAGCGCAGGTAAGCCTGATAGTTGATGATGCCGGCGGCGTCGATGTCTTCCCAGCGGACATATTCCTGAACGGAAAATCGCATTTGAGTGCCGCGTGCCGAAGTGCCGCGTGCCGCGCAGTCTGTTTCTTGCACCCGGCACGCGGAACGCGGCACTACAATCTGCCGCATGAAACGCACTCTGCTCATCCTTCTATTCGCCACGTCAGTTTTTGCCGCAGATAAACCAATTGTTCTTCGCGCGGCGCGGCTGATCGACGGCCGGGGCGGAAGTGTGGTCTCGCCCGCCATGGTCGTCGTTCGAGGCAATCGCATCGAGTCGACCTCGGCGACGTGACGCTATTGCCGGGATTAATTGACGCGCACACGCACGTCCTGTTGCAGGGTGACGTCACCTCCGCCGACTACGACACACAGCTTTTCCGCGAATCGCTTCCCTATCGCGCGTTGCGTGCGAGCCGCGCGGTCAAGATCGCGCTCGACCACGGGTTCACCGCGCTGCGCGACGTCGAGACCGAAGGCGCCATGTACACCGACGTCGACGTCAAGCGCGCGATCAACAACGGCGTCATCCCCGGACCGCGAATGTTTGTTGCGACGCGCGCGATGTCGGTCAGCGGTGGATACGGCCCGAGCGGCTATTCACCTGAAATCACCTATCCGATGGGCGTGCAGATCGTCGACGGCGTCGAGAGCGG
>QHVX01000050.1 GCA_003222375.1 Acidobacteriota bacterium | reverse complement strand
GCCGCGATCATCTCCGACAAATCCTCGCTCGTCTGCGGCCATTGTTTCAGCTCGTATTTTTCAGAATCACGATATTCCTCGCTGCCGGGCTCGCGCGCCTCGCTCACTAAGCGTTCAAACGCAGGGCCGTAGATTCCGTAGTTCGCGCTCAGCGTAGCGGCAAGAATCAAGCGGATGACGAAGGCCGGCCGTCCACCATACTGCAAATATTCGGTCAGGATGTCGGGCGTGTTAGGCCATGCGTTAGGCCGGAGAAAGTCGCTGATTGGCGGCTTGGTGATCGCGTTGAAGTACTCGGTCAATTCGTACTTCGTGTTGCGCCACGCGAAATACGTATACGACTGCGTGAAGCCGGCCTTCGCGAGCCAGTACATGATCTTCGGACGCGTGAACGCTTCCGCCAGAAAAATGACGTCCGGATGATCCTTCCTGATGGCGTTGATCGACCAATACCAGAACGGCAGCGGTTTGGTGTGCGGATTGTCGACGCGAAAAATGCGGACGCCGTTGTCGATCCAGAAGAGGACGACGTCGCGCAGCTCCTTCCACAGCTCCTGCCAGGCCGAGGATTCGAAATGGAACGGATAGATATCCTGATACTTTTTCGGAGGGTTCTCGGCGTACTGCACCGTCCCGTCGGGACGCTTCAGAAACCACTCCTCATGTTCCTTGACGTACGGATGGTCGGGCGACGTTTGAAACGCGATGTCGAGCGCGACTTCGATTCCGTTGCCATGGGCCGCTTCGATGAGATGCCGGAAATCGGCGAGCGTTCCGAGTTGCGGATGAATCGCTTTGTGGCCGCCTTCGTCCGATCCGATGGCCCACGGGCTGCCGACATCCTGCGGACCGGCGTTGACGATGTTGTTGCGTCCCTTGCGAAATTTCTTTCCGATCGGATGGATCGGCGGCAGGTAGAGCACGTCGAATCCCATCTTGGCGATGCGAGACAATTCCGCTTCCACGTTGCGAAGCGATCCGAATGATCGCGGGAACAATTCGTACCACGTGCTGAAGGCGGCCTTCGGACGATCGACTTCGATTTCGTATTCGCACTCGAGCCGCGTCGCATAGGCGCGATCGGAGTTGCGCCACATCAGATCGAGCAGCTCGTCGCTGCGCATGTCGTGCAGTTTGTCCGACATCTCGTCGTCGCCCTCGACCGTTGCGACGTAATGTTCGAGGCGCTTGCGGTCGCGTGACTTCGCTCGCGATGCCGCGCCGCGGATCATCTCCGCGCCGATGCGAAGCTGCATTTCGAGCTCCGACACGTCGCGTTTCTGCAGATCGCGATGCCAGCTCAGAAAGTGATCGACCCACGCTTCGATCGTGAAAAAGTGATGACCGAGTTTTTCGACCGGCAGCTCCGCCCGCCAGCGGTCGTTGAACAGCGGCATCATTCGCACTTCGCGATGTTTCGACTCGCTCTGAGGGCGGTGCAGCATCACCGCCGTCAGCACGTCGTGGCCGTCCGCAAAGATGTCGGCCTCGATCTGGACGACGTCGCCAACGACGCGCTTTGCCGGAAAGCGGCCGTCATCCACGACCGGAGAAACACCTTCAATGATGACGCGGCGGCGTCCGTCAAAAGGAGTTGCAGGCACGAGCTCGCTTCGTGCGAACTACATGCCTCCGGCCAGCGCGCGACGTGCGGTGATGGGGTCGTGCAGCTTGAAAAGAAGCTCCCTCTCCCCCCGCAACGCAAGCACGTGCTCGTTTCCAGGCGCCTCCTTTTCCGCGCGATCGAGAAGTTGGACGACGGCCGCCCTCGGCTGTCCAAGATGCATCGCGGCCAGTGCGCGATAGTAGGCAATTGAGGAAACTGCCCGATTCTCGCGGATCGGCCGATACCCCTCGGCCTCGAGCTGCTGCAGCAGCGCATCAGCCTCCCCCCACCGCCCACCCTTCTCGAGCGCGATCGCCGCGTCGAATTGGTTGCGCACGCCCAACCACCCGGAGGCATCTTCGCGCTGCGCCGGCCCGTCGATGCTGAGAAGAATGGAGATGACGACCGCGATCGCCCCCGCGACGATGTGTTTGCGTTTCACGATCTCTGCAAATCCTGCCGCCGCGAGAACAACCAGCGGCGGAAGCAGCGCGTTCCGCTGCCGCGCCGTGACGTAGAACAAAATCAAAGGAATGCCGGCGGCGAATGTAAAAACCACGAATGGCGCGATGCCGCGAATTCGCAGGAGCAGCGCGACGATCGCCAGCGCGACGATCACGCCGAACGGAATGAAGACCTGATGCGCGAGAAGAAAATTCTTTCGCGCCATCGTGATGAGGTCGTAGGCATCGTAGCTGTGAAGGGCGAAGTAAAACTTCCGCGCCGTCAGTCGAAGCGCCGCCAGCGGATACGCGCGCACGAACGCCAGCGCCTTGCCGGTCCAGTAGCGGTTCGACTCTGCGCGCGTCACCGGATGGCCAAGCGACTGCGCCGCCACGATCCGATATGCGACGTGCAGATAGTCGGGATCACGCGATTGCCGCTCCAGATCGTTGACGATGCGCGGCTGCACGCCTTCGTAGCCGGTGGCGTTCGGATTCATCCCTTCGTAGAACACCGTGCCGGGATCCATCAGCGTGAGCTCGCGCGTCAAAGAATAGTTGACGATTAATAGTACGATAATTGGTACGATTGCGCCGGCGATGATCCGCCACGACTTGCACACGATCGCGAGGCCGATCGCCGCCAGCATCGCGACCGGACGACACGTCGCGGACAGACCGAGGAAGAGACCCGCGAGAAGTGGGCGGGACGAGAGCGCCGCCAGCGCAGCCGCGTTCAAAACCAGAATCAAAGTCTCCGGTTCGAGGTCCGTCGCGCACACCAGTGCCGCGCGGCTGCCGAGGAGAAGAACGGGCGCGGCGATGATCGCGATCATCCCGAAGCGGCGTGCCGCGATCGCGACGAGCACCGATGCCACGCTGACCAGCACGATCTGAAGCGCGCGAAAATCGATGTGCATCGCGCGCAGCGCGACGACGAACCACAGATAGAGCGGACTGAAATCGAGCAGCCGATCGCGCGGAATCTTGCCGGCCAGAATCTGGTCGGCAGTGATCGAATACTTCCCGAAGTAGCCTTGGTCGGGGAGCGCATTGATCATGCGAATCCTCGCGACGGTGAGAAGCGCAATGATGAGGATGCCGCCGATGTAGAGGAGGCGGTCTCGCTTCACAGCAATTTCCGGACGAACGGGCGCACGATAAACCCGAAGACGCTGCCCATCGGGCCGCGTTGGAACGCGATCATCCTGACGACCTGCTCGAGCACGATCAGCGCCGCGACGATGGCGGGAATCAGCTTGCCGGTTCGATAGGAAGCAACGGCGCCAATGGCCGCGAAGGCGAGAATGACGAACGCGACCTTCATCGAACTGCGGCGGTAGTCGTAATCGTAGCGTTGCGCCACACGCGTCTGATCGGCTGCGCGCAGAAGCGTGACAAACGCCGCCCGCGTTCGATACGCGTCTCTTGCCGCCACCTCGGGGGTCGATTCCGCGATCTTGACCTTCCAGCCTTTCTCTTCCGCAAACGGCGACGGACCTTTCCGCGTGATCGCGTAGAACAGTCCGTAGGCAATGAAGCCGACCGTCGATCCGATCGGCCGCGATTGCGTCCAGTTGATGAAGAACCGGATCGTGTTTTCGATGGCGAGGTAGACGGCCGGAACGATTGCCGCCAGGGGCGGTTGTTCCTCCGCCATGATGCGCGAGACGCAATACAGAATGAGCAGGCCGATGACCAGCAGCACGCCCAGGATCGAAATGAATGTCAGGCGCGGAGGAAGTACGCCGATCTCGCGTCCGAGCTCATTCTGAACGACGGCCGGAAGATGTCCGGTCAGCAGCCCGAGGAGGTTTGCCCACACGCGCCCCTTTTCGCGTTGGATCTGCTTTCGATTTTCTTCGACGCGCGCCGCCTCGGTCTCGGCATCGTAGCGGTCGACGAACCGCATCATGTGGTTCTCGCGCCAGGGCTCGAGCACATACCGCACGCCACCCTGCGGCAGCGCCTCGGCGCTCACGACCTCGAAATATTGTTCACCCCACTGCACCGCGGTTCCCGGAAACTCCGCGGACGTCATCGTTTTCTCGACGCGCGGCGTCCAGCCTTTAGGTATCCGCGACAACAGAGTGATCTGCTCGCCGTCGCCTTTGCGGGCGCGATCAGATCCGAATGCCTGCATCGGTTGATTTTATAGGCTCTGTGCGGTGATGCACGCGCGTACGCGCGTGACGAGGTCCAGGAGGTCGAACGGCTTCGGCAGAGTGTCGAATGGCGTTCCGCGCATCCGCTCGGTGATGATCTGCGGCGACGCGGCGCTGGTCACGATGATTTTCTTCAAACGCGATGCATCGTGGTCGGCAAAAGTGCTCATGAACGCGAAGCCGTCGAGATTCGGCATCATGAGGTCGAGCACGATGACGTCATACTCGCTGAGGCCCAGCTTCAGAACGGCTTCGACGCCGTCGGCCGCCTCCTGCACGCGATAGCCCTCGCGCTCGAGAACCATCTTGAACAGGCGTCGGATAGCCCGGTCGTCTTCAACGACGAGGATCTCGCGCGTTTGGTCCACAGTGCCTCGTGACCCGCCGATGGGACAGCAAAAAGCAGTCCGAACCGCCAAGATTCCTATAAATAACTGATTGCCGGCAACCTCACGATGTGCACGACATCGTTGAGGATCCAGAGCGGTCCGACAAGCAAATGCATCGCATTGGTCAGGAACGCCGGCTGGCGTTTTTCGTAAACGCTGTGTCCGACGAACTGCAGGATCCAGCCGATGACAAAAAGCGCGACGTTGATCCAGAACGGCACTGCGCCGCCGGCGAAGTAAAAAGCAATTGAGACGATCACCATCAGCACGGCGAGACGCCAGTCGAGAATGAAATAGATGACGGAGGCGATTGCGATCAGCACGACCGCCGCATCGACGTACGGGACGATCGGGATGCGCGCCAGCATTCCCAGCCCGCTCAACATGATCAGCGGGATGCCGAAGCGATGAAACCACTTGTTGCCCGGCGTCCGATGGTAGGTCGCGTAGTCAGCGAAAAGAGACCCGATGTCTCGCATCGCCAACATTCTAATGCCGCGGCGATTGCGATAGGCTAGCGCGACAAAAATCGGAAAGGACTTCCCTGTGTGCGCAAATTTTCGCTTGTAGTTCTCTGCCTCATCGCGACAAGTGCTTTCGCTCAAAACGACACGAGAAAAGATCCAACCTGGTGGGAGAAGTATCAGTTCATCCTGAACAACGGTCCCATCGCCGACCCCGGTTCGACCTCCTCGGTATCGGTCGGAACGAATGTCGACGTCTCGAACGAATGCGGACCGCAAAGCGAGACGTACATCACGATCAATCCCGCCAATACGAAGAACCTGGCCGGCGGATCGAATGAGATCTTCCGGCTGCCGATGCGCGGATATTTCTCAACTGACGGCGGAAAGAGCTGGGGCGGAGTCGATGCGCCACTGCCGCCTCCGATCGGAGCAAATGGCTTCGATTTTGGCTCCGACCCGACGCTGGCCTTCGACTCGCGCGGCAATCTCTTCTACGGCTATATCGTCGTCTTCTTCTCGAGAGGCCAGGGCTTTGGCTCCATCAACGGAACGCAGATGGCGGTGGCCCGTTCGACCGATGGCGGCAGAACATACCCCTCGGTGACGTTCTTTGAGTTCCAGGGCGGCGAGAACCATTTCAACGACAAGCCGATGATCACCGCCGACGCCGATCCGGCATCGCCATTCCGCGACTACGTCTATATCGCCTGGGACGCAGCGAGCGGCGGATCGGCGACCAGCGGCGGCATCCGCGTGGCGGCATCGAGCGATCACGGCGCGACGTTCACGACCACTCGCGCCGATGATCCGCACGGTCCCGGGCGCGGGATCGGCGCCATCCCATTTGTCGGAACAAACGGCGAGCTGTACGTCGCGTGGAACGATTACGCCGCGAACACCATCGCCTTCAATCGATCGTTCGACGGCGGCGCGACGTGGGACAAGCAGACCGTCGTCGCGAGCAAGGTCATTCCATTCGATATCAGAATTCCTGCCGAAAGGTTTCGAGGAGCACTCGTTTATCCCGCGTGCGACGTCGACCGCAGCACCGGCGCACACCGCGGCCGTCTCGTCTGCTCATGGATGGATCTTGCCGGCAATGGCACGACCGACATCTTTACCTCCTATTCGGATGACAAAGGATCGAGCTGGTCTCTTCCGAAGTCCGCTACCGATCAACTGTCATTTGCGGTCGATCGTTTCAATCAGTGGCTTTCGATCGATCCAACCAATGGCGTCGTCAACATCTCGTTCTACGACACGCGCAACGATACGACCGGATCGCGCTTCATGACCGATACTTACCTGTCGCGCTCGGCCAACGGCGGCGCATCGTTCGGCGCTAACGTGCGCGTTTCGACGGAGAGCTCCAACGAGCACGACTGCGACGGACTGTTTCCCTGCCCCTCGATCAACTACAGGAATCAGCAGGGCGATTACGAGGGGCTGGTGGCCTACGGTGGCGTCGCGCATCCGATCTGGACCGACAGCCGACGTAACCAGGAACCGGCGCCCGGTTGCACGACTCGCGGTTTGATGGAAGAGGTCTTCACCGCCAGCGTGAAATAGCGGATGATGCCGGCCGCATGAAAGCGACCGTTATCGTGGAACTCAAAGGGTCAGTGCTGGATCCGCAGGGAAAAGCGATCCAGCACTCCCTGGCCTCTCTCGGATTTCCGGGTGTGGAAGATGTTCGGGCCGGCAAGTTGTTTCGAATAACGCTTGCGGATAGTGGGCAGCCACGACCGGAAGTCGAACGGCAAGTACGTCAGATGTGTGAGAAGCTTCTCGCAAATACGGTTATCGAAAACTTCTCCTACACACTCGAGGAGTAATCAC
Source organism: Acidobacteriota bacterium (assembly GCA_003222375.1). Taxonomy (GTDB): domain Bacteria; phylum Acidobacteriota; class Thermoanaerobaculia; order Gp7-AA8; family Gp7-AA8; genus Gp7-AA10. The sequence goes on along the minus strand of QHVX01000050.1, from coordinate 16,522 downwards.
ACCGCTGCGATCGTGCTGCTCACTTTATCCGCGGCAATCTCGCTCCACGCGCAGTCGTATCTCAAGTCCGTCCCGACAAAAGATCAGAAAATCGTGCGGCGCTGGGCGCTGGAGGGCGACCCGCACGGCATCGCGTTAGGTGCCGACGGCACGGTCTACGTCGGCCTCGCGCAACCGCAGGCCGTCGTCGCGATCGATTCGACGAACGGCGAAATCAAGCAGAAGGTCATCCTCGACTCCGCCGAAATCGCGGCGACGAAAGAGCTCGTCACGCTCCGAATGAACGCCGAGCGCAATCGTCTTTACATCGCGAACGGCAGCGATGAAAGCGCGATGATCCTCGACCTGCCCGGCCTCAACGTCGCACGCGAGATCACGATCGAAGGTGAGGCGATCCGCGACGCGCTCCCCGATCCGAAAGGACGGTATCTCTTCATCCTCGGCCGCCGCGTGCATGTTTACGATGCGAACGGCCGCAACGAGCTTCGTTCGCTCGGCTTCGAAGATCCGACCGCGCTCGCGATCAGCAGCAACGGCGCGAAGCTGGCGGTGTTCGGCAACAGCGGAGTCTCGCTCTACGACACGTCGACTTTTGAAGAGCTCGAACGCATCCAGTTCGGCGGCTCGAAACCGGTAGAAGCGGCGCTGTTCGCCGGCAGCGACCGCGTGCTGATCGCATTCCGGCGCGACTCCATGGTCCAGATGGTGGCGAAGCGAATCATGCGCCAGTCGATCTGCCTGCCGGAACGAAGCGGACCCCAAATCGCAGCGCTCGCTTCAGGCGAGCTCCTTCTTTTCGCAGAGCGGCGATGCACCAGCAGCGGCGCGTTCGCCACGACCGATCGCGCGGTCGCGCCCGCGTCACTCTACGGCGTCGACGCGTACGCCGTGGCCTACGACCGTCAATCAAATTTTCTGTACACGACCGAGCGCGCCGGATACCTTACAATTTACAAAGTACCGCGGGTGGCGGTCGCACACTGATGAAATTCGGCATCGTTGTTCTCCCCGGTTCCAATTGCGATCACGACGCGCTCCACGTCACGCGGAACATCCTCGGAGCTGAAGCCGAAGTGCTGTGGCACAAAGACACGGATCTGAAGGGCGTCGACTGCGTGATCCTCCCAGGCGGATTTGCATACGGCGATTACCTCCGCGCCGGCGCGCTCGCGAAGTTCGCTCCGATCATGGAGCCGATCCGCCGTCATGCCGCGAGTGGCGGACTCGTTTTCGGCATTTGCAACGGCTTCCAGGTCCTCACCGAGGTCGGCCTTCTACCCGGTGCGTTGATGCGCAACGCGCATCTCCGTTTTGCGAGCCGTGACATCGATCTGCGGACCGAGCAGACCGACACGCCCTTCACCTCCGAACTATCAGCGGGTCAAATCCTCCGCATGCCGATTGCGCATGGCGAGGGCAACTACTTCGCCGACGACGCGATGCTCGATGATCTCGAAAGAAATCGACAGATCGTCTTCCGTTACTGCGATCGCGAAGGGCGCGTGATCTCGGAAGCGAATCCCAACGGATCGGCGCGCAACATCGCCGGCATCTGCAACCGCGAACGCAACGTCCTCGGCATGATGCCGCACCCCGAGCGTTGCTCCGAAACGCTCCTCGGCAACGCCGACGGGCTGGGGGTCTTCAAGTCGATCGCCGCCTCCCTCGCGCGCGTCTAGCGTGAAGTACTCCGTCGTCATTCCGACCCATAACCGTCTCGCGATGCTCCTGCGCGTCCTGGAAGCGCTGGAGCGGCAGGAGAATGCGCCGCAGTACGAGATCATCGTCATCGATGATGGATCGACCGACGATACCGACGACGTACTGGCGAGGCGAGACGACATCATTTTTCGCTCGCAGCCGAACTCCGGTCCTGGATGCGCGAGAAACCTGGGCGTCACACTGGCCACCGGTCGATTCGTCGTATTCATCGGCGACGACACCGTTCCCGAGCCGCGGTTTCTCGCCGAACACGCGCGCATGCACTCCGAATCCGGCGACGATGCGCTCATCGCATGCCTTGGCTACACCGGCTGGCCCTCCGACGAGCGCGTGACGGCGTTCATGGACTACATCAATGACTACGGATTGCAGTTTGGATATCGGCTGATCGAGGACGGCGGCATCGTGCCGTTCAATTTTTTCTACACCTCGAACATCTCGATCGATCGACAGCTACTCGCCGACAATCCGTTCGACACGACCTTTCCCTCGGCGGCCTGGGAGGACATCGAGCTCGCCTATCGGCTCGAACGGCGCGGCCTCAAAATTCGATACAACGCCAAGGCCATCACGCGCCACTACCACCGCATGAACATCGACTCGTTCGCTCGGCGGCAATACACCGTCGGCAAATCGGGTGCGATTTTTTATCGGATGCACCCCGAGCTCGGTCATTTCTTAGGCGTCCACGAGCTCGACTCGCGGCGGCTGGCCGATGAGCGACAACTCGCGCGACTCCGGCGTCGCGCGCGCCTCGGCGAACGGTTCCGTTTTCTGGCGAGCAACGATGTCTTCGAGCGCTTGATGCGCGAGCATTACCTTCGCGGGTTGAAAGATGGCTTGAGTGTTCATCACGCTTGAAGGCATCGAAGGCTCAGGGAAATCGACGCAGGTGCGGCGACTGGCCGAGCGAATTCCGAACAGCCTCGCCACGAAGGAGCCGGGCGGAACGCCAACTGCCGATCGGATCCGAGCCATTCTTCTCGACACGGCATCGACGATCGATCCCGTCGCTGAAGTCTTTCTCTTCGCTGCTTCGCGACGCCAGCACGTGACGGAAGTCATCCGGCCGGCGCTCGAAGCCGGACGCGTCGTTCTGTGCGATCGGTTTGCCGACGCAACGCTCGCCTATCAAGGTTTCGGCCGCCTGCTCGATCTCGACCGGCTCCGCTGGCTGAACGATTGGGCGACCGGTTCGCTGTATCCCGATCTGACGCTGATCTTCGATTTGCCGGAAGAAGTCGGACTGTCGCGCGCGCGCTCGCGCAATTCCGCGGCGCCGGTTGATGAAGGACGATTTGAAACGGAAGACCTTCGATTCTTTCGCCGCGTCCGCGAGGGTTACCTCGCACTCGCGGTCGCAGAACCGCATCGCTACGCCGTGGTCGATGCCAGCGGAACGCCCGATGATGTTTTCGAGAAAACGCTCGATGTCCTGCGCCGGCGCCTGCCGCAGGTTCTCGCATGAACGACGCCGTCACGCTTCTCGCCGATACTGCAAAGCGCGGCGAGCTGCATCACGCGATCATCCTGCACGGTCCTTCGCCGGACGGGCTGCGGCAGGCGGCGATCCGAATTGCGAAAGCGCTCAATTGTGTGAACGGAACGTGGGGCGACGATTGCCTCGCCTGTCAGCGCATCGAGCGCAACATCCATCCCGACGTCCACGTCATCGAAGTCGGCAGCGAGCGCAAGATGATCAGCGTCGAGCAAATCCGCGACCTTCTCTCCTCAGCCGTTCTCCGGCCCTACGAAGGGCGCAACAAAGTCTTCATCATCGATCCTGCCGATGCGCTCAGCCCGGGCGGATCGAACTCGCTGCTCAAGACACTCGAGGAGCCGACGCGCGATACCGCGTTCATCCTATTGACGCGATCGCCGGAACTGCTGTTGCCAACAATCCGTTCGCGCTCGCAGTCGATTTACGTCGGCGGGGAAGTGCCCCGCGACGAGGAGCTCGAAGCGGAGATCGTCGCGTTGCTGCAGGAGTTCGCGAACAAAAAAGAAAGTGCCGCACTGCTCGCTCTCGCGACGCTGATCGCCGATCAGGACGACGTCAACAACGCCATGGCGCTTCTCGCCGAAATTTTGTGCGACGTCGCTGCGGGCCGCATCGACGTTGCGATTCCGCGCGAGAAATTGCTGGCCGCAGCCGACGCCATCGTCGTCAACACGCGCTGGCTGGTCGTCAACGCCGATCCGCGGATGCTCATCGAGCACGGCCTGGCGGCGCTTTTCGATGTATAAACGGTGCATGAACAAGAAGAGCGCATTCGCCGCCATCATCATCGCGTCCGTTGCCGTCGTGACGTACGGCCGCGGCAATCGGACCGATATGACCGTGACGCTGAAGTTCACGCCCCAGGAGGGCGTGACCTCGACCATCGTCGATCTCTCGCCCGCGTTGCTGCGACAGCCGATTGCGATCCGGGTGCAGGACGCGCGACAGATTTCGGATCCGCTCGTCATCGGCCACGGCACGGGTGGAAATGACAAAATCTTTCCGATCCATGCCGACCGCGATGTGATCGCATTCATTCAGGAGACCGTCTCCGATATCGCAAGCCAGTGGTCCGTGAAGCAGGAGAAGTCCGCGAATCGAATTCTCACGCTTCAGTTGATCCGCTACGACGTCGGCGAGAGCAACAAAGCTGTCGGCTCGGTGTACACGAGTGACGTGAAGTTCGCGTTCGTATTGAAGGATGCGCAAGGCAAAACGCTGGCGGAAGGCAACGGGTCAGGTGGTACGCATCGATACGGCAAGGGTCACAGCGGCGAGAATTGCAATGAAGTCCTCAGCGATGCTCTGAAAGAAGCGTTCGCAATCGTCATGGCCAACGCCGAGCTGCAAGCGGCGTGGGCCGCGAAGTAGAAAGTCTCTTCACCACAGAGACACAGAGATCACAGAGAGGTATGACTGCCAGCGAACTTCTCGCAGAGTTGAGAGCAATCAATGAAGCGGATGCTGGTCCGTTTCCCTGTCTATTTACGTTTGCAGAGATCATTGGATAGCGCCAACTCAACGCGAGCGATTTTGTCCAAACTGATCGATGGAGTTCGATGATGAGTTGAGAAACTCCGTGTTCTCTGTGCCTCTGTGGTGAACCAAAAAAATTTGCCCCGCCGTTTTCGGCGGGGCAAGTTAATTACTGGATGAGGCTCGGCGCGAACGCTCAGGGGCGAGAGTTCAAACTGGTAAGATTCAAAGAAGACTTCAAGAGGGCAAAACTCTTAGGCAGGCTCTTAAAACAGAAAGCAGATTCTCGCCTGCCCATCCAGTAAATCCTTACTTTTCAATACGAGCGAATTATCCCATACATTGTGAAAATTTTCTCAATGTAACAGCAATGTGACAAGTTGCTTATCTTTCAGCAAGATAACTAAGCCAGGAAAACGAATGGTCACGCTACTACAGAACAGCCGTTCGGTCAACGGCCCTCGTTCAGCGGGCAACTACCGAAGGCTGCGGCGCGAACGGGCGGGCCAGACTGACGTGGCCGCCGAGGGTCTCTGCAGGCTCGCCGTTGACCAGCATCCGGACGCGTTTGGCTTCCGGAAAGTTGACTGTAACTGTCTGTACGACGGAGTAGACAGCCATAAGTTCCTGGTGACTGCCCGTCGCCCAGCCTTGGGTGAGCGTCGGACCTCCGAGGTCGACGAAGGCGGTGCCATCGGGAAGAAGGTACGCGCCGCGGACAACAGTATCGGCCGGAAGCAGCCGCGGGACCGCACTGTTCGCCGAGCCTTTGACCAGCTCCCGAACAACGACCGCGAGAGCGCCGGCCGGATTCTCGGGAAGCGGAAGATCACGACGCTCGGGCGCGAGCAGGAGATCCTGCCCCTCGTAGAAGAGCGACACCGTCCGCATCGCAACTTTGTTGGCCACGTTGAGGTTCGGCGAGAGCGGCTGCTGTTTTTTTCTACAACCGGTAGAGACGATGATCAGCGCGATCACGACAAACCGCTTCACGTCCCGGCCTTTTTGTCGGTCGGCGACACGGCGGGAGCGGGAGCGGGCGGGCGGATCACGCCAATGCGCGTTTCATAGTCGATCTTGTACCGCTCGACGGCCGTCGTGAGCGCGTCGACGACGAGCTTCTGAAAGTCATCGTTCTGGAGTTTCGATTCCTCGTCGGGATTCGTGATGAATGCGACTTCGACGAGACATGCGTTGCGCGGTTCATCTCCTCCTGCACGGCCTGAGCGAAGCGGCTCGACTCATTGAGGTATTGCTGCTGCGCGAGATCCCAAAGGATCATTTTGATATCGGCAGTCTCTGCGACCGCCGTTTTGGCCGCGGCGTTTTCCATCTCGGCCGCCTTCTTCGCAACTTCATCCGATGCTTCGAGGGAAAGGAAATACGTCTCCGATCCGTGCGCGCCTTTGACGACCGCGGCGTTCATATGGACGGAGAGAAAAAGGTCGGCATGATACTGATTCGCGATCGACGTGCGTTGATCGAGCGGCACGAGGCTGTCGTCGGTGCGCGTCAGGATCACGCGGGTCTTCAGCTTGTTCTCGAGGCGGTCTGCCAGGCGGCGGCAGAGCGCCAGCGTCGCATCCTTTTCCATCAACCCGCGCGGACCGATCGCTCCGACTTCCTTTCCGCCGTGGCCGGGATCGATGACGATCGTGTGGATTCCGGGCGCTTCGAAGGGACGGATGGGAGTGATGATCGTCGGCAGGGTGTTCGGACCGGCAGCGACTTTGTGAAAGTCGAGGACGATGCGAAACGGATTCTCGAGTTTGTAAGCATCGGCTCCGACATCCGCCGCCTTGAGGTCGAGCCGAAGATCATTTCCGCTGAACGTCGCCTTGGTGATGTAGGGATCGTCGTAGGACTGTTCTGCGAATGGCGCGCGAATCGAGGTCTTGAAGCGAATCGTGTACGCCGCTTGATCTTTGACGATCGTGTAGTCGCTCGGCCCGCTCAGACCGACTACGACTTTCGAGATCCCCTGGATGTTCGCGACCGACAACTGGACGCCGAGGACGGTGTGCTGCGCCGGACGCACCAGAAGAATGCGCGCGACCGGATCCCACGCGACATCCATATCGAGGGTCTTGCTGAGAAACCCCTGAAAGAATTGCCATGGAACGTAGGGACGTCCTGCCACAACTACGGGAGCGGCCGGCATCTCGATCAGCTCGTCGCGGACCACTCCGAATCGGCTGTCGGGACCGAATGCCGCGAGACTGTTGTTGAGAGTCGCCTTGAAGCCGGTACCGTCCGGCGCAACTGTGCCGCCGAGGGCTGCGATGACGTCATCGGCTGCGAAGAAGGTCAGTCCTTCGACGTGCGTGATCGTGACGGAGCGATCGCCGCTGGGCGTGCGGAGCGTCGCCTGATTGGGTGCCTGCGCTGAGAGAATCGTGGCGGCAGCGAGAATGAACAGCGGAAGGAACCGCTTCATAGGATCTTTTTCGTATTATCGCATTCTCAGTTTATCCCGACGCTGAGCGCAGCGAAGCGGAGGGATCTCCGGTGGCGCGGCGACTCACACCGGCAATGCATATCCCCTGATCTGCACAAAACAGCTGTTCGCCGCATCCAAAGCTGATGTAGCGGAGATCCCTCGCCGCCTTCGCGGCTCGGGATGAACTACATTTTTCGTATTATCGCATGCAGAATGAAGAGGCTCGCCGCGTTTGCGTCGATGCTGGCCGTCATCGCATGCGGTCCGACGCAGCCGGCGGGACAGGCCCTCAGCAAGGAGCCGATCAGCGTTCGCGGCTGGATCGCCGATGTTGAGGCGCCGCCGAACGGACCATTCCCGACGGCCGAATCGGATGCGCTTCGCCGCATGCAGATTTATCAGTCGGCCAATGTCTGGGTTGATAACGCGCCGTATGTTTCGGGCGGCGTCGCAGAAACCGGAGCGTTCCTTCTGCTCGATGTGCCGCCGGGCAACGTGACGATCACATTCAGCGCGCCCGGCGCGGCGGCCGCGAAGCTGGTCATGCAGAACGTGCCGGGCAACGCCGACGTCTTCATTCCGGCGCTCCAGCTTCGCCGTGATTCGGTGGCGCTGCTTGATCGCAACGGCGTCAAGGTTCGACTGGCCGCCAGCGTCGATCGCGCGAAACCGTCGGGAATCACATGCACGATTGCCGGTGTCGCTGTGCCGGTGGTGACAACGCCGATCGCCGAGATGGTCGATCGCCACGACTTTCCTATCCGTCCCTCGGTCCGGCCACTCGCCATCGTCAAATAAGGAGAAAAATATGGAGCGACGCATTCGCAATCGCGGCAACCTTCCGTCGCATTTCGCATCTGTTGTCACGCAGTGGGCGGGCTCGACGACCGGATTCATTCTCGCGACGCTCGTGATCGTCGTGTGGGCCGCTACCGGCCCGATGTTCCATTGGTCCGACACATGGCAGCTCGTGATCAACACCAGCACGACCATCGTCACGTTCTTGATGGTCTTCCTCATTCAGCGCTCGCAGAACAAGGATTCGCTCGCGATTCAGCTCAAGCTCAACGAGCTGGTCGCGGCGCTGGAGGGCGCGAGCAATCGACTGATCTCGGTCGAGGACTTGTCGGAGCAGGAGCTTCACGTCCTGCACATCCACTTTCGACGGCTGGCCGAGATGGCGCGACACGAGGAGCACATCAACGAGTCGCATTCGATCGAGGAGGCCGAGGCGCGACACGCGTTCAAACGCGATCGGCGGAAGAAGAAGCCGGCGCGCTAGAGAATCAGCTCGGCGAACTTTTTCAGATCGATATTTCCGCCTGAGACGACCGCCACGATCGGCCCCTCCCCCGCCCGCCCGCTCAGCGCGGCCGCGACCCCCAGCGCGCCCGCCCCCTCCGCGATGACGCGCGTTTTTTCCGCGACCAGGCGCATCGCACGGCGCACTTCGTCGAGCGACACGACTATCGATCCGTCGACGATGCCCTGCATCCGCTCCCACATGCGCGGAAAGATGCTCTTGCCGCCGGCGCCGTCGACGAACGACGCCTGCCAGTTTGTGAACTGTTGCGGCGAATGTTTCTCGAACGACAGCGCGCCCGGCGCGGCGGTCTCGGGTTCGGCGCCGAGGATGCGGACTTTCGGAGCGATCTGCCGGATGGCGCTGCCGATTCCCGAGATCAGTCCGCCGCCGCCGATGGCAGCGATCACGGTCTTGACAGTCGGCAAATCTTCGAGGATCTCGACACCGAGGGTTGCGTTGCCGGCGACGAAGTTGTGGTCGTCAAACGGATGGATGAATGTTCCTTCGACGCCCGGAAACTCGCGGACATCCATCGCATGCCAGCACGCGTCGAACGGTGCCTTCACGATTCGCGCGCCGAGGTTGCGCATGCGCTCGAGTTTGGTTTCGGGCGCGGTGTCGATCGCCACGACTGTGCACGCGATGCCGGCTTCGCGCGCGGCGAATGCGACACCTTGTCCCGCGTTGCCAGCGCTGATTGTCCAAACGCCCTTCTTGCCCGCTTCGGGTGACAGCATCGCGACGGCGTTGGCCGCACCGCGAATCTTGAATGCATTGATCGGCTGCAGATTCTCGAGCTTCAGCCAGATCTCCGGCGCAGCAGCGTCATGACGCAATTTGATCAGCGGCGTGTGAATCGCGAGATTCTTGATCCGCTCGCGCGCGGCGCGAATTTCGTCCAGTGAAACGGGGCGAACAGGAGGTGCGGCGACTGCCATGCGCCGATTCTATCGCGGGCATGTCTCATGCTCTTTCCATCAGCATGGAAAGAGCAGAAAACATTCAGAATGTCAGCAGCCCTGAGCGTTGGCTTTCGGTGGTGGCCGGTAGCGCTCTGGCCGCTTACGGCCTAACAAGGCGATCGGTTGCCGGCCTCATCATCGCCGGCGCCGGCGGTGCGCTGGCATGGCGCGGCGCCACCGGTCACTGCATGTTCTACGAAGCCCTCGGCATCTCGACGAACGGTGCCGATGGCGAAGGACGGCAGGTCAGCGTGCCATATGGCGCGGGAGTTCCTGTCGAAAAGAGCGTGACGATCAACGCGGCGCCCGACGACCTCTATCGCTTCTGGCGGAACTTCGAGAATCTGCCGCGCTTCATGTCGCATCTCAAATCGGTGAAGGTCATCGACGATAAGCGATCGCACTGGGTCGCCAAAGGTCCGGCCGGCAAGGACGTCGAATGGGACGCCGAGATCATCAACGAGCTTCCGAACGCGTTGATCGGATGGCGCTCGGTCGACGGCTCTCAAATTCGAAATGCCGGGTCCGTCCACTTCACGCCCAGCACGCGCGGCACGGAGGTCAAAGTCGTGCTTCGCTACGATCCGCCGGCAGGTTTGATCGGCGCCGCGATCGCGAAACTGTTTGGAAAAGATCCGGCTCACGAGGTGCAGGAAGATCTGCGCCAGTTCAAGCAACTGATCGAAACGGGCGCATCGTCCGCGACAAAGACTGCATAATGACCGCATGGCGAAGCGGCCGAAGAAGCCGCCTGGAGAGGCGGCTCTGCGTTCGCCTCGCAACGTAGCGCCGGCTCTCAGCCGGCGCGCTGATGACAAAACGGCGATCGCGATCTCGGCTGCCCTGATCCTCAGCGTCGTCATCGTCTACGGCCAGCTCATCTCCCACGAATTTCTCGACTACGACGACACCACGTACGTCACGCAGAACCCGCACGTCTCGACGGGACTGACAGCGCAAAACATCGGCTGGGCGTTCACGGCCTTTCACTCCGCGAACTGGCATCCGGTGACGTGGATCTCGCACATGCTCGACGTGCAGATCTTCGGCATGAATGCCGGCCGGCATCTGATGACTAACCTTGCGCTGCATGCGATCAACTCGATCCTTCTCTTCCTGCTGCTGCGACGCGCGACGCGCACGACATGGCGGAGCGCGATCGTGGCTGCGCTGTTCGCATTGCATCCTTTGCACGTCGAATCGGTCGCGTGGGTCTCCGAGCGCAAGGACGTCCTCAGTGCGCTTTTCTTCATGATCACGCTCTGGCTTTACGTGTTGTGGGTCGAGAAACGCAGTCCCGGTCGCTACGCGTTGATGATCGTTGCGTTCGCGCTCGGGCTGATGTCGAAGCCGATGCTGATCACGCTTCCGTTCGTGCTGCTGCTTCTCGATTGGTGGCCGCTCAATCGATTCACGAACATCACAGCGTTGATCGTCGAGAAGCTGCCGATGTTCGCGCTGCTCATTCCGTCGGCGATTCTGACGGTCAAAGCGCAGCAGAAGGCTCTCGGGTCGATCGCGATGTACGAGCGATTCGCAAATGCCGCCCTGTCGTACGTCATCTATCTGCGCAAGATGGTCTGGCCGAGCGATCTCGCGGTGATCTATCCATTTCCGAAGTCGATCTCGATGGCTCAGACATTTGCGGCAGTCGCACTTTTGCTCACGATCACGATCATTGCCATTGTCTTCGCGCGGCGATGGCGTTTCCTGCCCGTCGGCTGGTTTTGGTACTTGGGTACATTGGTACCAGTCATCGGTATCGTGCAGGTCGGCCGTCAATCGATGGCCGATCGCTACACGTACATCCCATTGATCGGAATCTTCATCGCAATCGTCTGGCTCCTGAGCGAAATCAAATTCACGGCGGTGGCAGCCGCAATCGCGCTGGTGGCCTGCGGCGCGGTCTCGTACGCGCAGACCGCAAATTGGAAGAATAGCGTGACGCTTTCGCGGCACGCGCTGCGCGTCACACGCAACAACGACGTCGCTGAGACAATCCTCGGGGTCGCACTCGCGAAACGTGGCGAGCGCGCGGCGGCCGAACAGCATCTTCAGGCGGCAATCAAAATCAATCCCGATAATGACGAAGCGCTCCGCGCGTTAGGCCGGCTCAAACTGACGTCGGGACATCCGGTCGAGGCGATTCCGCTCCTCGAGAGAGCGAGCAAGCTCAAACCCGACGCGCCCACCCGGGCCGCCCTGGCCGCCGCCCGCGGGGACAACGCAGCGGCCGTAAAGCTGTACCAGCAGACGATCGCGGAAGGCGAGGAAGCCGTCGACGCGCACAACGATTTCGCGGCGCTGCTCGCGAAGATGGGACGCGATCAGGAGGCGCTCGCGCATTACGAGGAAGCGCTGCGGCTCATGCCCGACCACTACGACGCCCGCATGAACCTCGGCGCCCTCCTCAGCCGAATGGGACGCGATGGCGAGGCGATCGACCAGTTCGAAGCGGCCGCCAAGACGCGGCCGGACTCGTCGGAGCCGCACGTCTATCTCGCGCTGGTTTACGCGAACCGCGGGCAGCTCGCCGCCGCGATCAACGAAGTGAGCTACGCGATGGCAGCCGATCCGGTCGGCAGCAATCGCGAATTTACGAACGCCGTGCGCATTCCGTTCAAGGAAACGAACCTCCGCGATTACCTGGCCTTCCTCCAACAGAAGGCACGAGGATAAGATCTGCAGCGCACCGCGAGGGGGCGCGGAATTTTGAGGAGGTCAAAATGTCGCGTGCCTTCGTCGCCATCCTTCTGTTCGTCACTTCTCCACTCTTCGCCGTTCCGGGAGTCAAGAGTCCCGTCAAGTTGAGAACCGTCAAGCCGCAATATTGGAATGGCCGCTGTCCCCACGAATTTCGATTCATCGGCGACATCACTTCACGCGGCGCAGGCGATGTTCAATTCACGTGGGACCGCAGCGACGGGGCTTCATCACCGATCGAAACGATTCATTTCACAGCACCGAACCAGGTTCGAACGGTGCGGACTTCGTGGGCGCTCTCGCAAAACTTTCGGGGATGGGAGCAGATTCGCGTTACGGCGCCGAATTTCATTCGCTCGAATCGCGCGCCGTTCCAGTTGCGCTGTCGCTGACGCGGAAGAGCAGCAGGTCGAGGCTGAGAGTTACGCGCTGGGGGCGGGCGGTGCGAGGCCGATACGTCGCGCTCAGGATGTCTTTGGCGTCCTGAGCGCTCAATTCCGCGACGGTCGTTGTGCGATCGCGCTTGATGAACTCGAAGTCGCTGAAAACCTCGATCGTGCGGGCAACGCGGTCACGTCCCCGTCCGCGCAATTCGATCAGATCGTCTGGCGCTGCGACGGCGACGAGAAGGTGTGCGCCATCGCGGAGCACGCGGCGGAATTCGGCGGGGTTCATTCGGCCGGTGATTGACAGAACGCGATCGAACGAATCGCCGGCGTAGGGAATGAAGCGATCGGCATTCGCGACGACCCACTCGCACTCGGGATAGCGACGCGCGGCCAGATCGATTGCGTTGGTTGAAATATCGACGCCGCAGCCGCGGCCGAGGGAGCCGAGGTAGTAGCCTTCGCCGCAGCCGGCGTCGAGGATTTCTCCCTGAGCCAGCAACATCGCGCGAATCGCCTCGAGCAGCGGCGCCGCGTGACCGCGATCGAGAAAACGTCTGCGCGCCGTGCAGCAGATTGATGTAGCCGCTCCGCGCGATGTCGAACGCATGCCCGCGCGGGCAAACGACCCGGCGCTGCTCCCGCGACAGCGGCAGATGGCAGGAGCGAACAGTGCACAAAAGCTGAGGGGCTTGCGTCATGCTGAGCGAAGCGAAGCATCTCGCTGACGAGATCCTTCGCTTCGCTCAGGATGACGTGACGGGGGAACTACAATCATCGCATGCACCGCTCACAGCGCCGGCTCATCGCGCTCGCGATCGGACTCACTGCCTTCGTGATCGGATCGGCGCTGCTCTATCAGGTCGGCATGGCGCGTCTGGAGGGAAAGCCTCGAACATTCTGGGAAGCAATCGAATGGGCGGCTGAGACTCTCAGCACGACCGGCTATGGATTCGACAATCACTGGAATCATCCCGCGGTGGTGCTTTTGGTGGTGGCGGTTCAATTCGTCGGCGTTTTTCTTTTTTTCCTGATCGTTCCGATTTTCATGATTCCATTTCTCGAAGAGCGATTCGAAGAAAAACTGCCGCGCGAAGCAGGCAACATCGCGAACCACATCATCATCTATCGATTCGGTCCGGCCGTCGAAACGCTGTTGCAGCGGCTGAAACACGATGCCGTTCCGTCGCTGGTCGTTGAAACCGACGAAGCCGCCGCACGCACGGTACTCGAGCAGGAACAGCTCGTCGTCTTCACGCGTGCCGAAGAGGACGCGCTCGACGTCGGAAGGCTGCATCACGCGAAGGCGCTCGTCGCGAACGGCCGCGACGAAGAGAATGCCGCGATCGTCCTTCGTGCGCGGCAGATGGGATTCCGCGGCGAGATCTTCGCGTTCGTGGAAGAACCGGCGCATCGCCGCCCCATCGAGCTCGCCGGCGCAACCTCGGCCTACACGCCGCGACACATCATCGCGGCCGCACTGGCGGCTCACGCCAGCGATCGCATCAGTCCGCGGATTCCCGGCGCCGATGCGATCGACGGACTCGAGCGCCGCGAAGTCCGTATTGCCGCATCGAATCCAATGGCGGGGAAGACGCTGGCGGAGGCTGAGATCGGAGCGCGGAGCGGCGCGACCGTCGTCGGAATGTGGTCGCGGAATCGACTGCATGCGCACTGCAACGGCGCATCGCGCATCGAACCTGGTTCCCTGCTGGAGCTGGTCGGCGATCACGACACTCTCGATCGCGCAGCGGTTCTCTTTGGGAGCCCGTATCTCCGCACGAAGGGTCCCTACATCGTCGCCGGATTCGGTGAGGTCGGCCGAAAAGTGCACGAGCTTCTCACCGATGCCGGCGAAGATGTTCGCGTCATCGAGAGGCAATCGGTGCCGGGCGTCGACTTCGTCGGCAACGTGCTCGATCCGTCGGTCCTCGAGCGCGCGGGTCTGCGCGAGTCGCAAGCCGTCGTGTTGGCGCTGAACACCGACGACGCCACGCTGTTTGGAACTGTCATCTGCCGCGATGCCGCCGCCGACGTACCGGTGATCGCGCGCGTCAACCACGCCCGCAACATCGAGAACATCTATCGCGCCGGCGCCGATTACGCGCTCTCCATCAGCGACATCTCCGGCGAAATGCTCTCTGCCCGCCTCCTCGGCCGCGCCGTTCGCACGCGCGAGGAGCATCGGAAAGTCGTGCGCATGCCGGCCGGCATTTCGGTCGGAAAAACTCTCGCCGAGCTTCCGATTCGGCAGCACGGCTCTTCCATCATCGCGATTTGCCGGAAGGGATCGTTCCTGACCCGCATGCACCCGGCGATGAAAATCGAGGCCGGCGACGAGGTCTTCATCTGCGGAAACGGCGAGGCTTTGCGAGAGATCGCCCTGTGACGGGCGCATCAATTGCACAAATTCAGGGCATGGAAAAGAAGAACACCGAAAAGCTGATCAAGCGATTGATCCCATTCGTTGCCCTGTGGGGAGTAACGAAAGTTCTCGAAAGACCGAACGTCAGAGGCGCGATCGCGGAGGTCGACTCACACGCATACATCAAACAGCGAAAAGTCCGACGCTCGATCAGGCGCGCCGGTCAAAACGCAGTGTCGAATCCGGCATGGCTGGCGGCGGGAGCGGCAGCAATCGCGGTTGGCATCGGGTTGATGGCGAAGGCGGCCCGGGGAAAATAGTGTCGGACGGCCCGGCCGTCCAGCGCAGCGCGTTCGAAGGCCTTCTGGTTCCGGCCGCCTTCGAGCCGATGCCCAAGCCGGGCCCGAACGACTGGCTCGCCAATCATCCCGAAAAAGGGCAGACATTCGACGATTTCGTCCGCTCGCGGCCCAACAAACCTGATGCACGCCATTCCACGATTTATCTCCAGCCGCTGGGGACATTCGATCTCGGACCGCTGAAAGAATTCACCGAGGCATTTTTCATGATGCCGGTGGTCGTGCAGCCGCCGCTCGATTTGAAGAGCGCGCGGATCACGTCCAGGAAAAATCCGTACACCGGCCAGCAGCAACTGTTGACGACCGATATCCTGACGTTTCTGCGCCGTCAGCTTCCGCCCGACGCGTTCTGTATGCTCGGAATCACGACTATCGATCTCTATCCCGATCCAGCGTGGAACTTTGTCTTCGGCCAGGCCGCGCTACGCGATCGCGTCGGCGTCTATTCGTTCGCACGTTACGGCGGCGACGGCACGAAAATGTTTTTTCAGCGGAGCTGCAGAGTCATCGCGCACGAGACGTCGCACATGTTCGGCATCGAGCATTGCGTCTTCTATCGGTGCGTGCTGAACGGCTCGAATCACCTCGCCGAATCGGACGCGCGGCCGATGCACCTCTGTCCGGTTGACCTGCGCAAGCTGCAATGGAGCGTCGGGTTCGACGCGATCGAACGCTACCGCCGGTTGCACGCCGTTTGTCAGCGCGCCGGCTTCAATGAAGAGGCAGGTTGGTATGAGCGCGAGATCCGACGATGCGGCAAATCATAGAGACGCTCGCCGGAACAATCGGTGAGCGCAATGTGACGCGGCCGCGCGCCTACGCCGACGCGACGGCGTTTATCGAGAGATCGCTTCCATCGGCATCGAGGCACGCGTTCGATTCCGGCGTGAATATCGAATACGAAGTTCCCGGCGACGAGGCAATCATCGTCGTCGGCGCGCATTACGACACCGTAGCCGGATCACCGGGTGCCGACGACAACGCCAGCGGCGTGGCGGCAATGATTGCGATCGCACGCACGCTTGCCGATTCCCAACTGAAGCACACCGTTCGCTTCGTGGCATTCGCCAACGAGGAGCCGCCGTTCTTCGCGACATCGCAGATGGGAAGCTTTCGCTATGCGCAACGCTGTCGCGAAAGGAAAGAGAAAATCATCGCGATGTTCAGCCTGGAGACGATCGGATATTTCAACGACGCGCCAAAGTCACAGCAGTATCCATCGATTCTCCATTTGATTTATCCATCGTCTGCGAATTTCATCGCGTTCGTATCGAATCTCAAATCGCGCGCGCTGCTGCGGCG
>QHVX01000291.1 GCA_003222375.1 Acidobacteriota bacterium | reverse complement strand
CGGGATCAGTTCCAAGGTGAAAGGTCTTGCTCTTGTATTCCTCGGGCTGCGCCAACTCGTGCGCCACGCGGTACTTGGAGAGAAATCCTTGAATCAGTGTCGTTTTTTGTTTTCGGCTTCCGGGGAAAAACCTTACGGTCATCCTCCCCTCCTCATTCACGCCCGATACCTCGCACCGTTTTTGGACGATAGCAAACGGTAGACCGGTTATTCGGCAAAGTCAAATAACCAGCTACGCGGTCACGGCTTCGCGATATTGAATTTCGTACAGCTTGCGATACAGCCCGTCGATCTGCATCAGCTCTTCGTGCGTGCCCCGCTCGCGGATCTCGCCATGGTGGAAGACGAGGATCATGTCGGCCGAGCGGATCGTCGAGAGCCGATGCGCGATGACGATCGAGGTCCGCCCTTCCATCAGCGTCTGAATCGCTTCCTGGATCAGCCGCTCCGTCTCGGTGTCGATCGACGACGTGGCTTCGTCGAGGATCAAGACCGGCGGATTGAACGCCAGCGCCCGCGCAAATGACAGCAACTGTTTCTCGCCCACCGAGAATCCTGCGCCGCGCTCGCGCACCTCGGCATCGTACGTCTTCGGCAGTCGCTCCACGAATCGGCTTGCCTGAACGCGGCGCGCCGCTTCACGCACGGCCTCCGGCGCAATCTTCGGATCGGCAAGAGAGATGTTCTGCGCGACGGTGCCCGTGAAGAGGAAGAAGTCCTGCTGGACGATCGCATAGAGCGACCGCAACGATTCGAGAGTGTACTCGCGGATGTTGATGCCGTTGACCAGAATCTCGCCGCGCTGGGGCTCGTAAAATCGAAGCAGCAGCGCCGTGACGGTGGTCTTCCCTGCCCCGGTGTGACCGACCAGCGCCACGCGTTCGCCGCGCTCCAATCGGAACGAGACATTCTTCAGCACCCATTCTTCATCGTTGTACGCGAACGAGACGTTGCGGAACTCGATCGACTGGAACGTGTCGATCGTTCGCGTTCCGTCGTCTTTGATCTGCACCGGCGTATCGAGCAATTTGAAAATGCGCTCGCTGGCGGCCATGGCAGCCTGCAAGATGTTGTACTTCTCGGAGAGATCGGAGATCGGCTCGTAAAAGCGCTGCGCGTATTGGAAAAACGCGATCAGTGCGCCGACCGACAGCGTGTTGCGGAGCACTTGCCCGCCGCCATACCAGACGATCAGCGCGATGCCGATCGTCTGAATCAGCTCGATCACGGGATAAAAAACAGCGTAGTAGAAGATCGAATCGATGTTCGCATCGCGGTGCCGTGCGTTCAGTTGATCGAATTTCTCTGCCTCGCGGGCCTCACGATTGAAGAGCTGGACGGTCGACATGCCGGAGATGTGTTCCTGAAGAAATGCGTTGATCGCGGCAATGCGAGCGCGAACCTGGCGATACGTGATCCGCGCACCGCGACGGAACCAGATCGACACCAGCACGATCAGCGGCGTGATGGAAAAGAGCACTAACGCCATCCGCCAGTTCATCCAGAACAGAACGATGACGATGCCGACCAGGACGAAAATGTCGCCGAATATCGCGACGAAGCCGGCCGTGAACATGTCGTTGAGCGCGTCGACGTCGGTCGTCACGCGCGTCATCAATCGTCCGACCGGGTTGCGATCGAAGAACTGGACGTTGAGCCGCTGCAGATGACTGAAGATCTCCTTCCGCAGGTCGTACATGATGTACTGACCCATCAGGTTCATCAGCACCATCTGCGTGTAGAGCACTGCGAAATCCGCGAACAGCGTGACGAAGTAGAGCGTGGCCGCGATGTTGATGCCGACGAGCGGCGTGAAGTTCCAGCCATGTGCCGCAAGCCAGTGTCCAAACCTCTCGCTGATGCCGACCGTGTTCGCGCCGCTCAGCGGCTTCACGTACAGGTCGACGCCGATCGCGATGATCGCCGGGCCTGCAATCTCGAGCAGCGACGAGAAAATCACCAGCCCGACTGACGTCGCGGCGCGCACGCGGTACGGCTTGAGGTATCGCAGCAGCCGCCGCGCAAGGTGCTTGTCGAAGGCCTTGGCGCCTTCGTCTTCGTGTTTTTCGATGGCGTCGGTCACGCGATCTCTTCCAGCTCTTCTTCGATCGTCTGCCGGCGATAGAGATCGGCGTAGTAGCCGTCGTGCGCCAGCAGCGAGTCATGCGTGCCGCGCTCGACGATCCTTCCGCTGTCGAGCACCACGATTTGATCGGCGTCCTTCACCGATGAAGCGCGATGCGAGACGATCAGCACTGTCCTTCCCTTTCGAATCTCCCGCAGCGCCCGCAGAATCCGCTCCTCGGTGGCCGTGTCGACGGCGCTGAGCGAGTCATCGAGGATCAAAATCATCGGATCGCGAATGAGCGCGCGGGCGATCGCCGTGCGTTGCTTCTGTCCGCCTGACAACGTGATGCCGCGCTCTCCGATGATGGTTTCGAGTCCTTGACCAAAGGTCGCCACATCGCCCGATAACCCGGCCTCCTCCGCCGACGTTCGCACTTCCTGCGCCGACGCATCGGCGCGTCCGAATCGGATGTTGTCGGCGATCGATTCTGAAAAAAGAAACGTTTCCTGAGGCACCATCCCGATCCATTCGCGGAGCTGGTGCAATGGGATCGTCTCGACGGGATGGCCGTCGACAAAGATCGTCTGCGGCGGCGGCTCGAATGTTCGCGTGAGCAGCGCGAGCAGCGTCGACTTGCCGCTTCCGGTTCGGCCGACGATGCCGACGGTCTCGCCGTGCCGAACGCTCAACGACACATTTCGAAGCACAGGATGTGTGTCGTACTGGTAAGTCAGATCGCGGATATCAATATCGCCCCTCACCCCGGCTTCGCCGTCCCTCTCCCGCTGGGAGAGGGTGGCGCGCAGCGCCGGGTGAGGGGCTTCCACTCGAAGCACTTCGTCCAGTCGCACCATCGACGCCATGCCGCGCTGCACGAGATTGATGACCCAGCCGATCGCGATCAGAGGCCAGATCATGCGGCCGAGGTAAAACTGGAACGCCACGAAGGACCCGATGTTCATCGCGCCGGCGATCATCTTGCGGCTGCCCATGAAGAAGACGATCCCGAACATGATCCCGATCACGCCGTGCAGCGCCGGATAGAACGTGGCGGTCAGCTTGATCAGCGACCGGTTCCGCTCGACATATTCGTGATTCATCCGCTTGAACGCGTCGATCTCGTTCTCTTCCTGCCCGAACGCGCGCACCACGCGAACGCCGGCGAGGTTCTCCTGTACGCGGGCGGAGATGTCGCCAAAGTAGTCCTGCACCGCCTTGAATCGGACGTGGATCTTCTGACCGAAAATCTTAACGAGGCCCGCGACGATCGGAA
>QHVX01000290.1 GCA_003222375.1 Acidobacteriota bacterium | reverse complement strand
CCGAGTGCTCCCGTCGGCTCGATGACGAGTTTCGTGCGGTACATGGCGAACTTCACCGCGTCGAGGAGCGCATCGTCATCGACGCTGACGACATTTCGGACGCGCTCGCGGATGATCGCAAAGTTCCGAACGCCAATCGCCAGGGTGCGCGCGCCGTCGGCGATCGTCTTCGGCGGCTCGATCGTGACGATCTTCCCGCTCCGAAATGACTGTTCGCCGTCGTTGCCGGCCCGCGGCTCGACTCCGAAAACCTCGACCTTCGGCTTGAGCGCCGTCGCTGACACCGCGACGCCCGACAGCAACCCACCCCCGCCGAGGGGGACCACGATCGTTTCGACCTGCGGCCACTCCTCGACGATCTCGAGCCCCACCGTGCCCTGGCCGGCGATGATGCGTTCGTCATCGAAGGGCGGAATCACTGACGCGCCGGTCTTGTCCGCAATTTCGCGCGCAACGGTGTCGCCGCCGTAGGCTTTTGTCGCCTCGACTTTCGAGGCGACCGAGCCCTCCGGCATCACGATCGTGGCGCGGACGCCGAGAAGCTTGGAGGCGAGGGCGACGCCCTGGGCATGGTTTCCTGACGAGAACGCGACCACGCCGCGCTTGCGTTCTTCTTCACTCAGCTGCAGCAGCGCGTTCATCGCGCCGCGAATCTTGAAGGAGCCCGCGCGTTGGAGGTTTTCACACTTGAGGCGAACCTCGAAACCGACCCTTTCCGAAATTGACCTGTTGGGGAGGAGTGGCGTACGATGAACGAACGGGCGAATTCGACTGGCGGCGGCTCGGACGTCTTCGACCCCGATCGCCGTAATATTTGAAGAAGTCACCCAAACTAGTATAAACTGCAGCAAAACAAAGTGGATCGGCGTCGTTTCCTGTCACCGATTCTCATGCGCAAGGTCATTATCGGGTTGGAGGTTGGGGTTATGTGGAGAAGGGTTACCCGCGGCCTGGCTCTCGCCATTTTAGCGACGTGTATTCCAACTGCGCTCCACGCGCAGGATCTCATCGCGGCACTCGATTTTCCAGATCCGACCGTACCGAACTCCGGGATGGTGCTGGTCAAAGGCTGGGTCCTCGATCCGATTTCCGTCGCGAAAATCGAGCTCTACGTCGACAATGCGTTCTTCCACCAGGTTAACAAGGGTCTGCCGCGCATCGACGTGCTCGAGGCATACCCGAATTATCCCGGTATCCAGCACATCGCCCCCGGATTCCAGACTGGATTCCTCGCAAGCCGACTGTCGAATGGCGCGCACAGCGTCAATGTGAAGATTTACTTCGCTGACGGCCGCGTCTTCGAGCTTCCGTCCGGCGGACGAACGATCAACATCGACAATACGCTCAACCAGACGCCGTTCGGCAATCTCGATATCCCCGACCTGGCGGCGCAGTACAACGCCAGCGGATCTTTTCCGGTTTCCGGTTGGGCCGCCGACACCGACGGTATCGGCCGCGTCGATGTCTTCATCGACGGCGGCATTCTGCAGTCTGCGATGTATGGAGATGCGCGTCCCGATGTCGGCAATACCTTCCCTGATTTTCCCGCCGCGAATTTTAGCGCCTTCATTGCCAATATCGACACCACCCGGATCCAGGATGGTGTCCACCTCATGGAAGTCGTTGCATACGATCGCCTGGGACTCTCGAAGCTGATCGGCCGCCGTCAGGTACAGATCTTCAACAACGAGACAAACCTGAAGCCATTTGGCTATCTCGACGAACCGAAGCGCGACGCCGTGCTCTTCGGCACGCGCTGCAATATCACACCGGTCATCATCTCGCCGCCGGTCAATTTCTCTTCGCACATCACGCCTGTTCGCGGCTGGGCCCTCGACCTGGGCACTCGGCAGAACCTCGGCCGCGTCTCGTATGTCGAGTTGATGATCGACGGCGTGCGCTGGGTCTCCACCGACGACTGCGCGTTCAGCACGACCTTCAACACGTTCACCAACTGCTACGGCCTGCCGCGCTTTGACGTGCAGCGCTATTTCCCGACCTATCCCGACTCGCCGCGCTCGGGCTACATGTTCACACTCGATATCGGCGCGCTGCTCGCGCTCGGCGTGCGACCCGGCAATCACGTGATGAAGGTGCGCGTCGGCGACCAACAGCAGACATTCACAGAGCTTCCCGGACCGCAGGGCATTCCGGTGTTCTTCGAATGTGCCGAGAACCGCGTGGCCGCGGTGCAGGGCTTCATCGACATCCCGGTATCGTTCGACTATGTGAAGGGCAACGTCACGTTCCAGGGATGGGCAGCTAACGAGCGCGCCAGCGTGGCGGCGATCGAGATCCTGGTGGACGGCGATTTCATCGGCGTCGCGCAATACGGTTTCCCGCGCCCCGATGTGCAGCAAGCCAATCCGTTCCTCGCGAATGCCATCAACTCCGGCTGGCGCTTCACGATGGACACCACGAAGCTCAGCAACGCGCGGCATCGTTTGACGGTTCGCGCGCTCGACACCGGCGGCCTGCGAACCGAAATCGGGTCAGTCGATTTCTACGTCCAGAACATCACGGCAGTTCCGTAACCGCACAGGCATCGAAGCTCAGAGAGCGGCGGATCAAACCGCCGCTCTTTTTTTGAGTAGCGGCCACCTCGTCACTGCGCCGAAGAGAAAGCCGGACACGCGAGGCCGATTCCTGTTCCGCCAGTGGTTGCTGCGATCCACCAGAACGGGCATGCGAGAAGACGGCGAAGCCAGATGGCCTGAAATCCGCCGAGGATTGCACCGACCAGCGAAGTGACGTTTTGTTCATGTTTGTCCTCCGCTCGCTTTACGCGCGAAAAATACCGCCGGCACGCCGATCAGAAACGCGTGCACGATGATGCTCCAGGCGACCCACGACAAAAGAAAACGCGATCGACTGGTGGCCGACAGCGCGATGACGACGTAGTTCATGAAGAGATAAACGCAGACGCCGTAGATCGCGCCGTACAAAATCGTGCGCCGCGCCAAAGCCGGAATGATTTTGATCGCCAGCCAATAGACCAGCACGATCATGAACGCAATGAAATAGTGGAGGGCGAGGCCGAGCGATTCCGTTCTCAGCCCGCCGCTGTATGCCGCACGCCCGAGAAGGCCCGCCGCGATGCTCTGAAAAATTCGAATCGGGCCGACGCCGCGCATTCCCCAGAAAATGATTGCGAACGCCGCATCCAGCGTTCCGACCACGAGAGCGCCGGCAACGAGCCAACCCAATCGCTTCATCGAAGATCTTTCGCCATGCAGATGCTCGTCGTGGGACTTTCCAGGTACTCCCCGAACAGCTCGACCTCACGAAAACCGGAGCGTCGATATAAACGCAGCGCCGCATCCTGCCGCGTCCCGGTCTCGAGAACGAGCCGCTGAATGCCGAGTTTGCGCGCTTCTGCTTCGAGGCTTTCCAGCACCGCGCCGCCGATACCTT
Organism: Acidobacteriota bacterium; assembly: GCA_003222375.1. Classification (GTDB taxonomy): domain Bacteria; phylum Acidobacteriota; class Thermoanaerobaculia; order Gp7-AA8; family Gp7-AA8; genus Gp7-AA10. The sequence continues at coordinate 504 of QHVX01000290.1, read as the reverse complement.
CACCTCGCGCGGCAGGAGTCACATACATCCGCTTCAACTCGGCAGTCGAAACATCCAGGCGACGCAGTGCGCCGCAGCCTACCGGAACGAAGTCGCGATACGCGACAACAAATGCTGCCACTTCGTGAGCGGTCAGACGAAAATGCGTCGCACCCTCTTCCGGGTATAGCTTCGTCAGCTCGGCATTCAAGGCGGCGATCAGCGTCTGCGCAACCGAAGAATTGAGCTCCTCGCGACGCACGTCAATCATCGTCTCAGAAGAGTTTCAGGAACACGATGTTCGCGACGAAGCCATTCTGTGCGTTGCGACCGACAGTCTTGCCGATGTCGAGCCGCAGCAGCGTTCCGTAAGGGCCGACGGTCTGACCGCCGATCCCGACGCCTTGAAACGGCTCGCGGTGATAGCCGGCCAGATGATCGTCGATCAGCCCGTGATCGTAGAACGCTTCCATGCGCAACTGATCGGATACCACGAAACCGTAGGAGAGGTGACCGAGGATTGCT
>QHVX01000289.1:3953-4761 GCA_003222375.1 Acidobacteriota bacterium | reverse complement strand
CGCTCGCTCAGGTGTCGTCGAAGTACATGAGCTGGGCCGACGGACCGATTCGGCATCTGATGACGAAGGACGAGATGAAACAGTGGAAGGCGATTCGCTCCGATCAGGACGCGGAAGCCTTCATCGATCTCTTCTGGGCGAAACGCGATCCGACGCCCGAGACGCGGCGCAACGAGTTTCGCGAAGACTTCGAGCAACGCGTCAAATTCGCAGACGCAAATTTCTCGAACGGACTGCAGCCTGGCTCGATGACCGATCGCGGAAAAGTCTTTATTCTTCTCGGCCCTCCGTACCGCGTCAGCGCGAGCGCCGGCGAAGCGTTAAAGAGAGGCGTGGTCGCCAGTCCGGGAAATGCACCGACGAACGCCGACGGGTCACTCGCGCTGCCACGGCCAACGTCCGAGCCGAATCAGCAATACTGGATGTACGCCCACGAAAAGAAACCGAAGTTCATCACACAGAGCGATTTCACGATGGCGTTCATGGAGGAAGGCCGAAACGACTGGAAGCTCGCGCACACCGAACGCGTCAACCCCGATCTGATTTTCCAGCAGGCCGCCAACGCAGTCATCATCTCGCCTAACCTCACGAAGCCGCCGGTCTACGCAAATGTCGCAGCGTCCCGCGCGACATCGTTCAAGAATCCGGCGCTGAAGAGCGCCTACGAACAGTTCCGATCCGGCGACAAACCGGCGATCGGCAACGCGAACCTGACGTGGGGTGAGTTCGTGTCAGGCGAAGGTGAGCACTTCGTGTCAGCGCAGGTGTATGTGCCGGCCGGCGGCGTTGTCGCGCCTGACCAGAAAGT
>QHVX01000289.1:0-3932 GCA_003222375.1 Acidobacteriota bacterium | reverse complement strand
GCCGGCGAAATCGTCGACATCAAGGAAGACGATGCCACGACAATCGCGTCGGGTAGGGACTCCTACGTCGTCCGGTCGCTCGATCTCGATCCGGGAACTTACACGACGACGTTCGGCATCGCGTCACAAGGACGCATTCTCGCCGCGACGCGAACGACCATGACAATCCAGGGATTCGATCCCGCCGCGACAGCGGTCTCTCCGCTGTTGTTGGCGAGCAAGGTTTATCCGCTGCAGACGACCTGGCAGCCGACCGATCCTTTCACGTTCGGCGGTCTCAAAGTCGTTCCGAAAGGCGATGCTGTTTTCGACAAGAGCGGCGATCTCTGGTACTTCGTCGAGCTGCGAAACCCCGGCGTCACCGACGTCGGCGCGCCGAACGTCCGCGTGAAAATCGAGATCAAAGGAAAAACGCCGACCGGACCGGTGGAGCTGAAGATTCCGATTCAGGACGCCAAGCTGGCAAAGCTCGCCGGCGAAACGAACCGCTACGGTCTCGGTCTCGCGATTCCGCTGGAGGGTTTCAAGCCGGGCGAGTACACGATGAAGGTCCACGTCGTCGATGTCGTGTTAGGCAAGGAATACGATCTCGAGAAGCCGTTCCGTGTCCGCGGCTAAACCGGTTTGTCATCCTGAGCAGAGCGAAGGATCTCCAGAGCGAGATCCTTCGCCGTCTTTGCGGCTCAGGATGACGTTGGTTCTCTTCCTCGCCTTTCTTTGCGCGTGCAGCCGGCAGCAGGCGAGTCCGCCGGTCATTCTGATCTCGATCGACACGCTTCGAGCTGACCATCTGACAGCCTACGGTGCTAAGCGCGTCGACACGCCGGCGATCGATCGTCTCGCGCACGACGGAATCGTCTTCGAGAACGCTTACGCTCATGTTCCGCTGACCTTCCCATCACACGTGACGATGTTGACAGGTCGCCTGCCATTCGAAAACGGAGTCCGCAGCAACATCGGTTATCGACTAGAGAAAGACGTGCAGCTCACGTTGCCGCGTCTCCTCGCGCAGCGCGGCTATGCGACGGGCGGCACCGTTTCGGCGTACGTCCTCCGCGGCGACACCGGCCTGCGATCGCCCTTCGATTTCTACGACGCCTCGATGGAAGTGTGGGAATCGGCGACGCTCGGCGCGCTGCAGCGGCGCGGCGACGAAACCGCGCGCGTCGCGCTCGGGTGGCTCGACAAAGTCCAATCGCGTCCGTTCTTTCTTTTCTTTCATCTCTTCGAGCCGCATTCGCCCTACGAACCGGTCGAGCCTTTCAAATCGAAATACGCGAGCAGTCCGTACGACGGAGAAATCGCGACTGCTGATGCCATCGTCGGCCGATTTTTCGCGGACCTCGACCGTCGCGGCCTCTACGATCAATCGCTGATAATCCTTTGCGGCGATCACGGTGAAGGGCTCGGCGATCACGGCGAGCAGGAGCACGGCGTCCTGCTGTATCGCGAAGTGCTTCACGTTCCGCTGATCGTGAAGCTTCCGCGCCAACGTCTCGCGGGACGTCGAGTGGCTGCGCCGGCGCAACTCGTCGACATTCTTCCCACGATCGCCGAGGTTGTGGGCGCAAAAGTGCCGGCCGGTCTTCCCGGCCGATCCCTGATCGGCTTATCGGGCGATCGCGCGATCTACAGCGAAACCATGTATCCGCGCCTGCACCTCGGATGGAGTCAGTTGCGCTCGCTGACCGATACGAGCGATCACTACATCGAGAGCCCGGCGCCGGAGCTGTTTGACATCGCCGCCGATCCTGGCGAAAAGAAAAACATTCGCGACGAGCGGCGTCGCGAGTCTCGCGCACTCGCCGATGATCTGACGAAGATTCCTCTCAACCTCGAGCCGCAACGACGAGCGGACGCCGAGGAGCGCGCGCGGCTGGCGGCGCTGGGATATTTGTCCGGCGCTGCCGCGCAGAGCAGCGGTCCATTGAAAAATCCTCGCGATCACATTCAGGTCCTCGCGAAGATCCAGCAGACGTTCGTGCTCAATCAGCAGGGACGCTATCGCGAAAGCGCCGAACTTTGCCGTCAGATCCTTCGCGACTATCCCGACCTGGTCGATGTCTACACGCAGCTCGCCGGAGATTTGCGCCGGTTAGGCCGGCTTCAGGAAGCGCTCGACGCTTACCGTGAGGTAACCCGCCGTTCGCCGCAGCTCATCGACTCGGTTGCCACCGAAATCGCCAAGCTCGAGCTCGACCTCGGCGATCTCAAAGCGGCGGAATTGAATGCGAAGCAGGGAATGAAGCTCGATCCGGATACTGCGCATCTCATTCTCGCGGCCGTCGCCGAGGGACATCAGGATTGGGACGGGGCGGAGCGGGAGGCGCGCCTCGCGATCGGGGATAGGGATCATCCGCGCGAGCCGGCGTTGATTCTGCTCGCTCGCGTATTGACGCAGCGTGGCAAACTGGATGAAGCGCTCAGCGTCGTGAATCGCGCGACCCGTCCGGTTGCGACGTTGTCATCCACGCGCGGCGATATCCTCGCGCGCATGGGCCGAAACCAGGAGGCTGAAGCGGCCTTCCGCGATGAGATTGCGCACTTTCCCGAAACGACCGAGGCGTACACGAAACTCGCGTTGCTGCTGGCCTCGGAACATCGATTCAATGAGATCGAGCCGACCCTCGAGGCTATGGTGAAGGCATCGCCAAAGCCTGCCACGTACCTGCTCGCTGCGCGCGAGATGCAGGACCTGGGCAACGTCGAGGCGGCTCGAGCGTTCCGAAAACGCGCAAATTCGATTCGATGAATGCCTCGCGCCAGAAATGTGAATCCGACGGGCCCGCTACCTCTTGGAAATCATTGATTTAAAACAGTCCGATTGCTGTAGCAATCTGGCCGTTTGCGTGCTAAAAGGTCGGACCTAATCATTTCTGTCGCAGCGCTACTCGTCGTTCTTTAGGGGACTAACGAAGAGAGATGGAGGTTTCATGAAAAGACGCAGTCTATTTGCGCTCGTTGTGTGTTTGCTTTCAGCCACCGGTCTCATGGCCCAGGGACTCACCGGCACGCTGACCGGCGTCGTCACACAGGAGGGCAATGCGCTTCCTGGCGTCACGGTGACTGTCACGTCGCCAAGCCTGCAGGGAACACGCAGCACCGTGACGAATGAGGCGGGCGGCTACAGCATCGGCGCGCTTCCTCCCGGCGACTACAGAGTGAGCTTCGAGCTGGCCGGGATGAATTCGATGAATAAGAGCGTGCACGTCGGCATCGCGCAGAACGCGCGCGCGGACGCCGCGATGAAAGTCGGCGCGGTCACCGAAGCGATCACCGTGACGGCCGCCGCGCCGTCGGTTGTCGAACGCCCGCAGGTGCAGACGAACTTTTCTCACGACATGATCGAGGCCCTTCCCGTGCCGCGCACGATCGTCGCGATCACCGGGCTCGCCCCGGGCGGCGTAGCGGGCGTGAACGGATCATCGATTTCCGGCGCGCAGTCTTTCGACAACCTCTACACCGTCGATGGCGCGGTCATTCAGGAAAATCTTCGCGGCCAGCCGCACAACCTCTTCATCGAGGATGCCATTCAGGAAACGACGGTGCACACCGGCGGCGCGATCTCCGCGGAGTTCGGGAATTTCACGGGCGGCGTCGTCACGGCGATCTCGAAGTCGGGCGGCAACGATTTCAGCGGATCCATGCGCGACAGCATGACGAATCCGGCCTGGGTCGCTCCATCGCCGAAGCCGTATGCGACCGTGAGCGGCGTCGCGACGCAAGTGACACGCGCATCCGTCAGATCCGCAATCAATACGAAGCGACGTTAGGCGGAAGAGTCGTCCGCGACCGGCTGTGGTTCTTCGGCGCGGGCCGCTACTTCAAAAGAAACCAGACCATCCTCTTCAGCAACTCCAACGGCACGTATCCGCGCGTCAGCCAGGACAAACGGCTGGAAGGAAAACTGACCGGCGCGATCTCATCGAAGC
>QHVX01000288.1 GCA_003222375.1 Acidobacteriota bacterium | reverse complement strand
GTCGCGCGATGGCATTCCGCGTTCAGAATCCGGGACGCAAAATCGCGTTCGAGGGCGGAGTGGGCGAGACCACGCTGATGGTCGATCCCGATCGCATCCGTCAGGTCATCGACAACTTGCTCTCCAACGCCATCAAGTACTCACCCGACACGAGCGAGATCGTCATTCGAGCGCAGGTCTCCGATGGCGTCATGCTGACATCGGTGATCGATCGCGGCATCGGAATTCCGCGCGACGAGATCCCGCGACTGTTCGAGCGCTTCCACCGCGCGCGCAACGTCTCCAGCCGCTACTACGGCGGTCTCGGCCTCGGCCTCTATATCGCGAAGGCAATTGTCGAGGCCCATCAGGGCGCGATCTCGGTCGCCAGCGAGGAAGGCGAGGGAGCAACCTTCACTTTCCGCTTGCCCATGCCGTAAGCAGGATAGAATCGCGCCGTTTTTTCAGCGGAGGTCGTCGTGGCACGGTTCAGTCTCATTCCGCGCGAGGAAAAGTTCTACGCCGATTTCCTGGCGATGGCCGACCAGTTGCGGAACGGCGCGCGGCTGCTCGAAGAAATGTTCGCCTCCGACCCGCCGATCGCGGACAAGGCGAACGAAATTCGCGAAGTCGAGCACAAGTGCGATTTTCTGACTCACGAAATCATCCAGCGGCTGAACAAGACCTTCGTCACGCCGATCGATCGTGAAGATATTCACTCGATGGCTCGCACGCTGGACGACGTCATGGATGCCATCGATGCTGCCGCCTCGCTCATTCCGCTCTATCACATCAAGAAGGTCATCCCCGGAGTGCGTGAGCTCACCCGCGTCATCTCGGCCTCGACCGATCAGATCCTGCTGGCGGTGCAGGCGCTCGAACGGCGGCAGGGCGTCCTGGAGCGCGCCGTGGAGATCAATCGGTTGGAAAACGAAGCCGACCGCGCACATCAGCGCGCCGTCGGACAGCTCTTCGAAGAGGAGCATGACCCCCTCGCTGTGATGAAGTGGAAGGAGATCCTCGACCGGCTCGAAGACTCCACCGATCGTTGCGAGGATGTTGCGAATCTTCTCGAGAACGTTGTCGTGAAGCACGGCTGATGTCGCTGCAGCTTCTCATCATCGTCGGACTGATCGCCACCGCACTCTGCTTCGATTTCATCAACGGTTTTCACGACGCCGCAAACTCGATCGCGACCGTTGTCTCCACGCGCGTTCTTTCGCCACTGCAGGCGGTCGTGTGGGCGGCCTTCTTCAATTTCGTGGCGGCCTTCACGTTTGGAACCGCGGTTGCGAAAACAATCGGCAAGGGGATGATCGACATCTCCTCCGTCACGTTCGCCGTCATCTTCGGAGGCCTGGTCGGCGCCATCGTTTGGGATCTGATCACGTGGTACTTCGGATTGCCGACCAGCTCCTCGCACGCGCTGATCGGCGGATATGCCGGCGCCGCGGTCGCCAAGGCAGGCCTTGGCGTCATCATCCCGGCTGGTTGGACGAAGACCCTGATTTACATCATCCTCGCGCCGCTCATGGGGCTCGTGCTGGGCCTTGTGATCGAAGTGAGCATCTATTGGATTTTTCGGCGCGCCTCGCCGCTGCGCGTCGATAACACCTTCCGGCGGCTGCAACTTTTTTCGGCAGCCGCTTACTCGTTAGGTCACGGAACCAATGATGCCCAGAAGACGATGGGCATCATCGCGGGCGTCTTGTTCACCGCGGGATATCTCAAAGTATTCACAATTCCGATGTGGGTCATCCTGGCAGCGCACTCGGCGATCGCGCTCGGAACGCTGACCGGCGGCTGGCGGATCATTCACACGATGGGATCGAAGATCACGAAGCTGCAGCCGGTGGGCGGATTCGCGGCCGAGACCGCCGGTGCGATCACTCTCTTCATCGCCAGCAGCCTTGGCGTTCCCGTTTCGACGACGCACACGATCACCGGCGCGATCGTCGGAGTCGGCGCGACGAAGCGGCTGTCGGCTGTGCGTTGGGGAGTCGCAGGCCGCATCGTATGGGCGTGGATTCTCACCATCCCGATGGCCGCGCTCATCGGCGCGATCACTTTTTACATCGCGCGGTTGTGCGGCGCGTCCTGAGCGGCGCGAAGAATTTTTCGCATATACTGCCGGTTGTTAGTGCGTCTAACGAAGGTAAGTCCATGAAAACAGAGATCCATCCGCAATATCATCAGGTCCAGGTCCACTGCGCTTGCGGCGAGACGTGGACGACCGGTTCGACGAAGAAGGAGCTGCGCGTCGAGATCTGCTCGAAGTGCCATCCATTCTTCACAGGCAAGCAAAAGCTGGTCGACTCGGCAGGCCGAATCGATCGCTTCCAGCAGCGTTACGCCAAAAGGGCCAAGAAATAATGCGCAGCGTCATCCTGACGTCGAGCGCAGCGAGACGGAAGGATCTCAGCCGGCGAGATGCTTCGCCGTCTGCGCGGCTCAGCATGACAGGGCTTCGTTCGGTGTGGGCCGGCTCTGCGAGGCTGATCACGGGCACTTTCGGCGCCGTGATGAATGGCCTCACTGCGTCCGATGCCACCACAGCCGATCGCAACGTCGACATGCTGATCGGCGGACAGGCGGTGATCGAGGGCGTGTTGATGCGCTCGCTTTCCGGCTACTCCGTCGCGGTTCGCCAGCCGAATGGCACGATCGCGATCAAGAAGGACAAGCTCGTCTCGATCACGAAGAAATATCCGGTCCTCAAATTTCCGGTGATCCGCGGCTCTGTCGTCCTCATCCAGTCGCTGATCCTCGGCATCCGCGCGCTGAACTACTCCGCGGGTGTCGTGAGCGAGACTGAGGAAGGAAAGCAGGAGATGTCGAGCGCCGCGGTCGCCGGATCGATGATCATGGCGGCGCTGCTGGGCGTCGGACTTTTCATCCTGGCGCCGCTCGGGATCACGAACCTCATCCGTCACTACCTGATGCCGCAGATGACGAACTTCACCTACAACGTCATCGACGGTCTCATTCGCGCGATTTTCTTCTTCGTTTACATCATCTCGATCTCATTCATGAACGAGATCCGCCGCGTCTTCCAGTATCACGGAGCCGAGCACAAGACGGTCTATACCTTCGAAGCGAACGAAGACCTGACCGTTGAGAACGCGCGAACGAAGTCGACGCTGCATCCCCGTTGCGGAACGAGTTTTCTGATGTTCGTTCTCGCGATCTCGATCGTGGTCTTCTCGCTCGTTCCATCGACGATGCCATTCGTGGTGAAGTTTCTGGCGCGCGTGGTATTGATTCCGCTGATCGCCGGTCTGGCCTACGAGATCATCCGCTTCTCTGCGCGTCATCTCGCCAATCCGTTCTGCCGCGCGCTGGTCCAGCCCGGACTTTGGCTGCAGAAGATCACGACCAAGGAACCGGACGACTCGCAGCTCGAGATCGCGATCACCGCATTGCGCGAGGCGCTGCTCTTCGACGCCGTCGAGCCGGAGCGCGCCGCCGTCGCCTAAGGCCGGAGGCGCTTTGAACGAAAAACTCGAACAACTCGAAAAGCGGTACGAACAGCTTCAGACGAAGGTCTCGGATCCGAACATCGTCAGCGACCTCACCGTGTATCGCGACACGATGAAAACGCTCGCCGAGATCGAAGAAGTCGTCGGCAAGTATCGCGAGCTCAAGCAGGTCCGCAAAGGAATTGCCGATTCCCGCGAGATGCTGAAGGGAGAACTGCGCGAGCTCGCGGAAATAGAGCTCGCTGATCTCGAGGCGAAGATTCCCGTTTTGGAAAACG
>QHVX01000287.1 GCA_003222375.1 Acidobacteriota bacterium | reverse complement strand
AAATGTTCCAGATCGGCGCGGAAATCATCGGCGATGACTCGGCCGCCGCCGACATTGAGATCCTGCGGCTGGCTTCCGATCTGGTTCGCGAATTTGGTGTTCGTCCGATGGTTGCCTACACCGATCTTTCCGTGCGCGCTTTGCCGGTTGTCATCGCGAAACGCACCACCAACGGAGTTCCCTCGACGACCGCGACGCTCGACGATATCGCACCGTTTGCACCGGAAGCGGCGGACCGACTCGCCGAAATTGCAGCCGCCTTTCCGCAATTCGAATTGCAGCTCGACGACTTCGACGAGAGCAATACGTACTACACCGGTCTCCGATTTCGCATTTACGACGGCACGTCACGGACGAAGCTGGCGCAGGGCGGACGCTACGACAAGTTGTACGCGACCTTCGGCACGTCTGCGCCGGCGGTCGGATTCACTTTCACGATCGACGACCTCGACTGACATGAACTTACTGCGCATCGCACTTCCGAAAGGCCGTTTGCAAAACGAGACGCTGGCTGTATTCGCGGCAGCCGGCTACGACATTCCGACGGAAAGCGATCTCGGCACGCGACGACTGGTCTTCGTGCGCGACGGAGTCGAATGGATTTTCGTGAAGGACGCCGACGTGCCGGTGTACGTCGAGCACGGCGCGGCCGATCTCGGCGTGGCGGGCTTCGATCAGATCCTCGAGCAGGAATGCAGCGCGTACCAAACGGTCGAATTTTCATTCGGTCGCTGCCGGATGATGCTGATTGCCCGTCCCGGTGCCGTCCTGTCGAAGGTCGCGACGAAGTATCCCCGCATCGCGCGGCAGTATCTGGAAGCGCGACAGCTTCGCGCCGAGGTCGTCGCACTTGCCGGATCGGTCGAGCTGGCGGCGGTACTCGATCTCACATCGCACGTCATCGATCTCGTCGAGACCGGCGAAACGGTGCGCGTGCACCAGCTCGAAATTCAGGACCTGGTCGCGGAGATCTCGCCGCGGCTGATCGTCGGACGCCACGCCTATCGCGCCGACGGAAAACGGATCCGCGAGATGATCTCGCGGATCGGGGACGTCGTCCTGAGCCGCAAAGACGGCGAAGGAACTCAAGTTGCGCAAGCGGAGATCCTTCGCTCCGCTCAGGATGACGGGAGGTAAAGATGCCAGTGTACAAAGCTGATTCTGCGGAAGTGGAAGCGCTTCGCGTCGCCGATGAAGCGATCGCGGGCGTGCGCGCGCGCGGAGACGCTTACGTCCGCGAACAGATCGCGCGATTCGACAACGTCGTGGTCGATGACATTCTGATCGAGCCGCGCAACGTCACGATCGATCCGCAGATGGAAGAAGCGATCGAGCTCGCCATCACGCGCATCGATGCATTTCATCGCCGGCAATTGCCGGCCGGATACACGTGGAGCGACAACGGGACGGAGGTCGTCCATCGCGTGCAGCCGTTGCGGCGCGTCGGCCTGTATGTGCCGGGCGGACGGGCGGTGTACCTCTCCACGCTGATCATGACTGCCGTTCCGGCGCGCATCGCGGGCGTGCGCGAGATGGTGGCGATCACGACGCCGGCGGCCGCCGATCGCGACGAGCTCCACTACGTCTGCAGCCGGCTCGGCATCCGCGAGATTTATCGCAGCGGCGGCGCGGCCGGCGTGGCGGCGGCGGCACTCGGCACGGAATCATTGCGGCGCGTCGACAAGATCGTCGGGCCGGGCAACGCCTACGTCACAGCCGCCAAGGCGCGCCTCGTCGGCACGGTGGGGATCGACATGACCGCGGGGCCGACGGAGCTCGTGATCATTGCCGACGAAACCGCCAATCCCCATTTCGTTGCCGCCGATCTCGCCGCGCAGCAGGAGCACGGGCCCGATTCACGAGTGACGGTGCTTTGGATTGGACGAACGGTCAGCAGCATCGACGAGGCGGTGGAGACCGTCAACCGCATCGCGCCGGAGCACGTCTCGATTCAAACGCGCGACCCGCAAAGCGTCGCTGCCCGGATCGAAAACTGCGGCGCGATCTTCTGCGGATCGTCCTCCCCCGTGGCGGCCGGCGATTACATCGCAGGACCGAATCACGTGTTGCCGACCGGTGGCAGCGCGCGATTCTTCTCACCGCTCGGGGTGTACGACTTCGTCAAGCGCGCGAATGTGATCACGATCAGCGACGACGCCCTGCAGGCCATCGCGCCGTACGCCCGGCGCCTCGCCGAGTTCGAAGGCCTGCCGCTGCACGCGCAGTCGCTGGCGGCCAGGAGCCTGGTATGAGCCGCAGCGTCGTAGCAGCCATGACCGCCTACACCCTCGAGCTGCGCGAGGCGGAGATCAAACTCAACCAGAACGAGTCGCCCTTCGATTTTCCGCGGGCTCTGAAAGAGCGCGTTCTGGCGCGGATGGCCGATCGTCCGTGGAATCTCTACCCCGATTTCGAATCCACTGCTCTTCGAACCGCCATTGCGAAAGCGTTTCGATTGGCGCCGGAAAACATTCTGGTAGGCAACGGCTCGAACGAGCTTCTGGCGGCCGCGATCGGCGCTTTTGTCGGACCGGGAACGCCGGTCATTTTTCCGCGCCCGACCTTCGCCCTCTATGAAAAGCTCGTGACGATCGCCGGCGGTCTGCCGATTCCCATCGAATTCGATCCCGATTCCGGTCTGCTGCCCCTCGAGGCGATGCGGTCGGCCATCGCGAAGCACCAGGACTGTGTCGCGGTCGTCTGTTCGCCGAACAATCCGACCGGCGGTGTCCTGCCGGAGGGAGGAGTCGACGCGCTCCTCGAAAGCGGCGCGATGGTGCTGTGCGATGAAGCCTACGGCGACTTCGCGCAGACAGGAGTGTCTGCGCCACAAGAAAATCTGGTCACGTTTAGGACCTTCTCGAAAGCGTGGGGCCTGGCGGCGCTGCGCGTCGGGTGGTGCGCATCGACCGCCGAGAACTGCCGCGAGATCCGCAAAGTGAAGCTGCCCTCAACGTGATCAGCTCGGCGATCGCTGAGGCGGCCCTGGAGCACCCGGAAATTCGCGATGGCAACGTCGCTCGCATCGTCGCCGAGCGCGATCGCGTCTTCGCGGCAATGCAGCAGATTCCGCGGATCACGGTCTTCCCGTCGCGCGCAAACTTCATCGCGTTCCGAACGGAGAAGCCGCTGTTCGACGTTTTGTGGTCGAAGGGAATTCTCATCCGCGATTTCTCGAAGTTCCTCCGCGTTTCGATCGGCACGCGTGAGCAAAACGACGCGTTCCTGAACGCGCTGAAGGAGGTCGTATGACCCGAACCGCCGTTCTGGAACGCAGGACGAAAGAGACCAGTGTGCGCGCGACCGTCAATCTCGACGGCGACGGCACGAGCTCGCGCATCGAAACGCCGGTCGGATTTCTGTCGCACATGATCGATGTCATCGCGCGGCACGGCCGCGCCGACATCGACGTCATCGCCACCGGCGACACGTTCATCGACTATCACCACACCGTCGAAGACGTCGGCCTGGTCCTGGGCGAAGCTTTCGGAAAGGCGCTCGGCGACAAAGCGGGCATTCGTCGTTTCGGCCACGCCTACGTGCCTCTCGACGAATCGCTGGCGCGCGTGGTCGTCGATTTCTCGGGGCGGCCCTATCTCGTTTTCGACGTCCCGCTCGATCGGGAGATGCTGCTGATCCATAAAGATTTTCCGTTCGCGCTGGTCGAGGAATTCTTCAAATCCTTCGCAAACAAATGTCCGTGCAACATCCACGTTGATCTGATCCGCGGGCGCAACGGCCATCACGCGGCCGAAGCGATTTTCAAGGCCTTCGCGATCGCGCTGCGCGAGGCGAAACAGATCGTCGGCGGCGGCGTGCCGAGCACCAAGGGCGTGATCTGATGGAAGTAGCGCTCATCGACTCGCCGGTCGCCAACGTCGCCAACATCGCGCGAGCGCTGCGTGAGGCCGGCGCCGATTTGTGCGTGACCTCCGATGCGACCGTCATCGCCAACGCAAGGAAAATCGTGCTGCCGGGCGTCGGCAGTTTCGCTGCCGCTATGGCGTGGTTGCGCGCCCAGCGCATCGACGACGCCCTCCGCGTCGCCACCTCGCGCGGCGCCTCGCTCCTCGGCGTCTGCGTCGGACATCAACTGCTCTTCGACGTCTCGCACGAGATGGGTACGACTC
>QHVX01000286.1:7456-7653 GCA_003222375.1 Acidobacteriota bacterium | reverse complement strand
CCATATGTGTTGACATTCGCATCGGTCCACGTGAGCGAGCCGGCGAACGTCAGCTTCTTGTTGTCGAACGACGCGAGGCGGGCGCGATACTGCGCGTCCGTTTCGCTCGCGCCCTTCGGTGCGATCGTCGGGACGGTGTAACTAGCCGTCAATATCGACGATGCGCCGGCGCCCAGTGCCGGGACTGCGAGCGGCGT
>QHVX01000286.1:0-7325 GCA_003222375.1 Acidobacteriota bacterium | reverse complement strand
AGGCGTTCGATCGTCACGAATTGCGCCGCGGTCGTGCCGTACGCATTCGCTGCGGCATCCGTCCACGTAAGTGAAGCGTTCAGAGGTAGCGGCTTGCCATCGAAAGAAGCGAGACGCGATCGATAGGCGCCGTCCGTTTCGCCCGCGGCTTTCGGTGCGATGACCGGCACGGTCCAGTTCACATTGAGCGTCGCCGATGCGGACGGCGCAATCGCCGGTACGGCCAGCGTGGCGCTCGTGCCGTCGGGCAGCGTTACCAGCAACTGACCGGAGGCCGTTGCCGCGCTGCCGAGGTTCGTGATCTCGATTGCGTAAGGGAGGAGAGTTCCCGGAAGCGCGCATCCGATACCGCTGATGCGCATCGACAGAATCGGAAGGCGCAGCCGGCTGGCGGACACGCTCAGCAGCGGCGAGAAAAATGCGCCCGAAACATCCGAGTAGCGCGTCGTTGTCTGCGAGGTGATGAGACGGCCGTCCTCGCCCGGATCGCGCCGAGCTGCTCGGTGAATGTGAAGCTCTTCGTCTCTGCCGGCGCGAGTGATGCCAGGTCGGCAGTGGCGGTAGCGGGCATGGCACCGTCGAACGCCGCTTGAATGTTCAGCGCGGTCGCCGCTGCAGTTCCACCATTTTGCAGCGCGAGTTGGACGACAAAGGATTGTCCCGGTGCGAGCGTCGCCGGCTGCGCGAGCGTGCTCGTCACGTTGGGACGCTTGAAAATCCCCGCGCCGTCGTTGATGACCGCCACGATTTTTCCGAGTCCGGGATGGCCGGGGTTGTTGTCGTAAGGCGATTGAACTTCGATGACGACGTGTCCCGCGATGTTGCCGTAGACGACGTCGTTCGATTTCTTGATCGCCGTCGAAACGATCGCGCTGATGTAGCGCGGGAGCTGCGCGGGAGGATCGGAATTACCAGTCTTCGAATCCCAGCAGCCGGGAGTGAGCGTCGGCGCAGCGGAGATGCGCGCGTCCGCCTGACAGAGATCGCTCGTCGTGTTCACGAGCGACCAGCCCTTGAACGACGCGTTGCTGTCCCATTCGCCGCCGGTGACCTGAGTGACCCACTGATCGCCCCAGAAATTCACAGTCTGCCCGATCGTCGGCTTCGTCGCGTTCCCGCCCCAGATCACGAACGCGCTTCCCTGAAACGCGAAAGTGGCGCGGCTGTCCTGCGATTCGCGGTAGAACGCATCGCCCGCAAACCTCACCACCACCACTCCCCCACCCACCTCGGCATCCGCAATGACCATGTTGACGGTCGCCACGCCGTTTGCGTCGGTCACGCCGGTCGCGACGTGCGTGCCGAGCGTGAAGTCGATCGGACGATTCGCGACCGGCAGCGGAGGATGGTCGGCGCCGCCGTGCGTCAGGCGCGCCGACAGGTTGACGTTGCCCGTCGCGAGAAAGATCGAGCCGGTGTAAGAGAGATTCGTGTTGTCGCGATCGACGACAATCGTCGCGGTCGTCTGCGTTGTGCCAAAGGAAATCAGAAGTGGAACGGATCCCGGAGTCGCGGAGACGGTAAACGTCGTGTTCGCAATGCCATCGGCGCCCGTCGTGGCCGTTTTTGTTTCGCCACCGAATGTGAAGGCGAGAGTACGAGCCGCCATCGGCGCCGCGTTTTCGTCGACGAGCCGGGCGCGGACCGGAAGCTCGTCGCTGTACCCGGCGCTTGCCGGCCCTAAATAGAGGATGCGAGCGCCTGGCGTAACGATCGGCGGGGGGCACGGCGGGTCGGCGGCCACCAAGACCCCAGAAACCAGCGCACACAGAGCATAGAGAATGGATACACGACGCATCGAGCGTCCTCCGGATAAGGATCGTTTTTGGACGGCGGGAACATATCACGATTTTTTACGTCAGGGCGGATTGGCGGAGCACATCTTTGGAGTACGATCCGCAGCATGCGGAACAAACTGGTGATCGCGCTCACAATTCTGATCACGTGCGCAGTCTTCGCTCAGGAAAAGAAGCCTGAGCCGGAGCCGATGAAGATCAAGGTCGGCGACGTCGCGCCCGACTTCACGCTGCTGCAGTACGACGGTCAGGGCGTCAAGCCGGTCTCCCTCCATGATTTCAAAGGCAAGAAGAATGTCGCGCTGGCGTTCTACGTCTTCGCGTTCACCGGCGGGTGAACGCAGGAGATGAAAGCCTTCCAGGCGAACCTGAGCAAACTGGAAGGCGCAGACACCCAGGTCCTGGGTGTGAGCGTTGACAGCCCCTTCGCCAATCACGCGTTCGCGATGCAGAACGGCATCACCTTCCCGCTGCTCGGCGACATGAACGCGACCGCGATCAAGGAGTACGGACTCGAGAAGACGTACAAGATCGGCGGCGCCCCGATGGTCTCCGCGCGCCGCGCGACCTTCCTCATCGACAAGGAAGGCAAGGTCGTGGAGCAGCAAGTCGACAAGGATGCCGTCGATCCGACCAAGATCGTCGACGCGTGCCAGTTCAGGGCGAAGACGAAATAGATCACCACCGAGGCACAGAGACCACAGAGGCCTGTGGTGAAAATTACTGCAGCTTCTTGAGCAGCGACTTCCAGCGCGTCCACGCTTCGTCGCGCGCTTTCTTGTTCGCCTCCGATGCATCGGGCGCCTCGCCGGCGCGCATGAAGCCGTGGCCGGCGCCGTCGTAGGTGACGATTTCGTATGTCTTCGACGCGGCGCGCATCAGCTCCTGCGTCTTCGGCACGGTCGCGCCGATGCGCGCATCGTTACCGGCGTAGAAGCCGTACACCGGCGCCTTGATCGTGTCGACGACGTCGGGACCGCGGAACGACTGCGTGCCTCCCCAACAGAATCCTGCCACCGCGACCTTGCCATTCGCGGCCGGGAATTTCGAAACGTAATCCGCGACTGCATTGAGATCGCCGGTGATCTGATCGGGCGGCAGATCGCGGATCGCTTTGCCCACGTCCGCAATCGCTCCCATGCCTGAGAGCAGATCGGGAGCGATGGCGATGACTCCTGTCTCTGCCAGCTCGTCGGCGAGCAGTTGCACCCAGTCGGTCATGCCGAAGATCTCGTGAATCACGACCACCGCCGGCGCCTTCCCCTTCACCTCCGGGTACACGACGAACGCGCTGACCGTGCGAACACCGTTCTTGACGTTGACCCATTCGCGATGCCGCGTCGAAGCAGCGAGACGCTGCTTCGCCCAATCCTGCGCCGGGGCGGAGACAGCGACGAGCAGAAGCAACGCGATGAACAGTTTCTTCATGGCGCGAGAGACTAACACGGCCGAGTCACTCCTCGGCTCGACACCGCGTCGCGAATCTTGCGCGCGCCGGCGCCGGCATCGACTCAACGGTTGGCGCTGGCGACGAAGGAGGCGCGGAATCTGGGACATGCGGTGGACCGCCGGACATTCGCGCCTTTGGAGTGCGGCGGCTTGCCGCCGCTTTGACGAGCTTGCTGCCGGCGGCCGAAGCAAGCTTCGGCCATCAAAGCGGTGCCAAGGCACCGCACTCCAAAAGTGTTACAGCGGCAGCCAGTACGACAACTTCACGAGGAAGACGTCGTGCGACGGCGCGTTCGGAATCGCCCGAAGGTCGCGGCGTACGCGGAAGTCGCCGACCGGCGCGACATCGGCGCGATTCTCGTTCCACGCGACATACAGCGCCGAGCCGGGGCGAAACTCCCATCGCACGACGGCGCTGCCGCGCAGGCTGCGCAAGTTGAAATCGGGGTTGGTCGTCTCGACCGTCGGCGTGTAATCGCGCGTGCGCGCGGCGACGAGCGAGCGGAAATCGTGATAGTCGCCCGATGCGATGAACGGCTGGAGGAAGAGCTGAAACGACAGCTTCGCAGTCACCGTCCAGTCGGCGCGCGTTTGGAATTCGAACGAATGCTGATCGAGATGCGCGAACACGTAGCGCTTTCCGAACGTCGCGGTGGCGGACGGATCATCGATCGCCGTCACGTATTGCGCTGCCGTGTGGCCTCGACGGATCACCGGCGAGACCGTGAACTGCAGATTTGGTCGCGGCCGCGTGAACAGATTCAATACGATGAGTCTGAAGTACGAGCCATCGCGCGAGCCCTCGTCGTGACCGTTGAGGCGCACCGAGAAATTCTTCCGGCTGTCGCTGGCGACGGTCGCGTCGCTGTTCCAGGAAAACGGCGTGCGCACGATCGGCCCGCCGCGCGTCAGGCGGTCGTCGAACGCGCCGGGCGTGACGATCAACGCGATGTCGGTGTTCCAGTAGTTGCTGGTGGTGGTGAACCACTCCGCGAAAAATCCGCGCTCGAACGTGACGCCGTCGAAATTGCGGTTCTGCCACGCTCCCATCCACACGTCCTGCTCGCGGAAATGCTTCGTGACATTCTGATTGACGTACTGCATCACCGCGTGCGGCGAGATGATGTCGGTGCGCTGCAGGAATCCGATGTCGTTGGTCTCGAATCCCGGCGAGTACGCCTCCACCCCCACATTCGGCCTCCACAGCCCCTCGGATTTCGACAGCATGGCTGTGCCGCCCCATCCCGAGAGCGACGTACGCGTCGCATCGAAGTGGAAGCTGGTCGCGTCGGGACGCTGGAAGTAGCGCGCCGGCGACTGCTGCGTGGCCGCGATCGCGGCCTCGCTTCCGCGCACGTCGGTGCCGTACGCGGAGCCTTCCAGGATCCAGGTGCGGTCGCCGAGGCGCGTGTAGCCGTCGACACCGCCGGTGAGAGCCGACCGCCGCAGGTCCGCGCTCAACTCCTCGGGCAAACGCCGCGCGACGTCGGTGAGCATGAATCCGACGCGCGAATCCTTTCCGATCTCCTTCGTGACGCGCGAGACGAAGTAGTTCGTCATCGGCTCGACCTGCTGGCGGCCGAAGGTGCCGCCGCTGACAAAGCGCGCGCGCTCGGCGTCGGTGAGCGCTTCGATGCCGCCCACCGTCCAGCCGCCGGGAAGTTTGCCGGTGATCTTTGCGGCGCCGAGGATTCGCGTTTGCGAGGGCATGTCGACGAAGTCGGCGTCGATGCCGACCTGCGGCGCGCGTCCGATGCGGCGCGTGTAGAACATCGTCGGGTTGTTCCAGAAATAAAAGTGGCTCGGCGCGGGCGAGTCGGCAAACTTGAAGATGTTGAGCCCTTCGATGAAGAACGGCCGCTTCTCGGGATAGAACGTTTCGAACTGCGTGAGGTTGACGACCGCCGGATCGACTTCCACCTGGCCGAAATCGGGATTGAGTGCGCCCGTGAGCGTGAGACTCGAAGTGACGCCGTACTTGAGATCAACGCCGGCGTCGCCGCGCATTTCGCGCGCGCCTAACAATGGATCCTTTCCGAGTCCGCTGCGGAGATCGGTGCGGCCGACCGTGTAGGGCACCACTTCGAGTGGACGTCCGCGACGAATGCCCTCGATGCCGGCGAGGTCGGCGAAGTGCGAGACGAATCCGGTCTGTCCTTTCGGCGTGTTGACGATGCGGTCCCACTCGTTGATGCGCACAGTGCGGCGCGTGATGTTGATGCCCCAAAGTTGGACAGGCTTGTCGGGAAACCGCAACTGCGAGAACGGAATCCGCACCTCGGCCTGCCATCCGTCGGGAGTGATCTTCGTCGCCGATTCCCACACGCCGTCCCAGCTCGGGTCTTCGCCGATGTCGTTGTAGAGGACCGTGTCGCCCTGCTCGCCGGCCGGCGTGACGGTGAACGCATTTCCGGAGAGGCGGTCGAGCTGCGGATCGAGATTGATGGAGAGGAAATCGAAATTGCCGAGCGTATCGCGGCGATAGAGAAGGGAGCTCGGTCGCTGCGGGTCGGTCATCTTCGCGCCGAAGTAGACGGCTGCGTCGTCGTACACGATGCGGATGGACGTGCGCATCGTCGCCGGCTTCGTGTCGTCAGGATCGTGCTGCGTGAAGTCAGTGAACTCCGGCGCCTGCTGCCAGGCCGGATCGTTCAAATCACCGTCAATGACGGGCGGCACGCTGACGCGAACAGCGTGCAACACCGGATGCTCGGGCCAGTTGGCCGCGTGGGCGGCGGGGGCGATGAGCAGCAGGAGAAGAGCCCTCCGCATTTGTGAAAGTATCGGCCCTCCGCGCGCAACGCGAGGTCACAAATTGTGACTTTGGAGTGCGCCTGTACCCTTGCGTCATCCTGAGCCGCGCGAAGACGGCGAAGGATCTCAAGATACGAGCAGCATCGCGCTTGAGATCCTTCCGCTTCGCTGCGCTCAGCGTCAGGATGACGTGAACAAAGGAGCGAAGTGACTGAATACATCCCGGTAATGTGTCCCTACTGCGGCGAAACATCCGAGCTCACCTTCGAGGATGAGGGCTGGAGCCGCCAGTCCTACGTGCAGGACTGCCCGGTGTGCTGCCAGCCGTGGGACGTTGAAGACGGGGGACGAGTAGTTTGGAGTGCGGCAGCTTGCACCCGGGGGCGAGCTGGTGCTGCGCGCAAGAGATGAGAGCCGAACTTGAGGTCTACAATTTGTGATTCCAATTTTTTGAACTCTACGGAATCGCACCCGGGAAAACATACGCCTGCAGGAGCGCGATCAAGCCGATCACCGCCGCCCCGGCCACCGAATGCCACCACACTTTTCTGAAGATCGGTCCGAGGGCATGTGCCCGCTCGTACGGATCGTCGTAGCAGGCGGCGCAGGCGACCATGATCGATTGCGCGTCGATCATCTTCCCCATCACGCCGCCGGTGGAGTTCGTGGCCACGATCAGCGTCTCACTCAAATGGAGCTGCTGCGCGGTGATCCGCTGCAGGCTGCCGAACAGCGCGTTGGATGCCGTGTCGGAGCCGGTCAGAAACACGCCGAGCCAGCCGAGGTAGGCGGCGAAGAACGGGTACATCACGCCGGCGGAAGTGAAGGCCAGGCCCAGGACCGCGTCCATGCCCGAGTAACGCGTGAGGAATCCGAGCCCGAGCACCTGCGCGATTACCAGCACGGGAATCTTCATGCGTCGCCCCGTGCGGACAAACGCCTCCTTCCATTGCGCGGCTGTTAGGCGCAGCGCGAGTCCGGAAAGAATCGCGGCCACGAACACGCCCGTGCCGGCCGTCGACAACCAATTCATCGTGAACCTCGCCGCCTCGGGTTTCGCGTCTGGCTTGGCGACGGGCGGCATCCGCTGCACCTGGTTGTGCAACGACGGCATGTCCCACACCGGAAGCGAGAACGCATTGAGCGTCTTCTTGAATGCAGGCATCCCCCACAGCGCGCAGCAGAGAATCAGAATCGCCCACGGCATCCACGCGAACATCGTCTTCTTGAAGTCTCCGTGCTCTCTGTGTCTCTGTGGTGAAAGCCTTTCAGACTTCAAAAGAAATCGAGTCTTCGGGTGCCAGACAAATCGCAAAAAGAGCGCGG
>QHVX01000284.1 GCA_003222375.1 Acidobacteriota bacterium | reverse complement strand
TCCTGCTCGATCTGGCCATGCCGCGGGTGAACGGATGGGATTTCCTGCAACGGCTCAAGGAAACCGGCCACCTCGGACGTGTCCCCATCATCGTCGTTTCGGCCCATCTCCGCGTGGAACCGCAGGCCGTGCTGCAGATGGGTGTCTCGGCGATCCTGCCGAAGCCCTTCAATCTTCCCGAGCTGATTGACCTCATCGAGCATCTCGCGCCGTGAATCGGATCGCTTCGCGATATCCGACACGACTTCTTCGCTCGTACGCGCAGGTGAAGATCGCGACCGAT